>JBBITQ010000175.1:2101-3553 GCA_037440685.1 Clostridiales bacterium | reverse complement strand
TTTGTATTGATATCCCGATATGTCATGTTATAATAGCGCCGGTATATTCTGTTGTATTTAGCTATGTCTATCAAAACCTCACTGGCGGGCTGGCTCCCGGCTGGGGGTGGTGGCGAGGACGGGAGCGGGCGAAGTTGCATCCTGGGGAACGATTGGAGGTCTCATCCTGTGAATCGACGTGACGGAGGAGGAGTGACGTTGCGGAGAAGGGTCTTTGCGCTGGCGGCGGCCGCGGCGCTGGCCGCCGCGCTGGTGGGCCCGGTCGGGCTCGCCCTCACGCCTGACGAGGAAATCGTCAAGGCCAAGGAGGAATGGCAGGCGGCCTTCAGGCGCGGCGATCGCGCCGGCATGAAGGCCGCCGAGGAGCGCGCCCGGAAGGCGCGGGCGGCGGGGGGCACCATCCCGGCCAGCGCCAGCCTGGAGGAGGCGCGGCAGATGCTGCCCCCCAAGCTCGCCGAGCACCGCATCGACAGCCGGGAGGCGGGCGTGAAGCTCTATCTCCGGGAGAAGCGGCCCGGCTGGCAGGACCGGTGCTCGGAGCGGGCGGTCCTGTTCCTTGAGCCCTTCGGCGTGCCTTCAGCCATGGCCTTTGACGTGCCCGGCTTCTCGTGGATGGACTACGTGGCGAAGCGCGGGTTCACCGCCTACGCCCTCGACGTGCGGGGTTTCGGCCAGTCCACGCGGCCGGCCGGCATGAGCCAGCCGCCCACGGCCAACCCGCCTCTGGTGCGGGCGACAGAGGCGCTGCCCGACGTGGACGCGGCCGTGGACTTCATCCGCGCGGCTTGCGGCGCCGAGCGGGTTGACATCGTCGGGTGGTCCTGGGGGGCGGTGCTCGCGGGGATGTACGCCGCTGAGAACCCGGGCAAGGTCGACCGGCTGGTCCTCTACGGCGCCATGCACGGCTTCGACCTGCCCTGGATGGCCAAGCAGTTCGAGGATCCCGCGAAGCCCGGGGAGATCAAGAAGCTGCCGGCCTACCAGGTGGTGGCCCCGCCCGCCCTCATCGGCCACTGGGACAAGATGATCAACGATATGGTGGGGCCGGGCAAGGCCGACGCTCGCAGCCCGGAGGCGCTCGCGGCGGTCACCAAGGTCTTCCTGGCCTCGGATCCGGCCAGCCCCAAGGAGGGGCAGATCCGCCGGCCCATGGGTCCCCTTGTGGACCTCTACTACATCTGGACCAGCCGGCCGATCTATGACGCCTCCAAGATCGCGGCGCCGACCCTGCTCATCCGCGGGGACCGCGACGAGTTCGCCGACCCGACCTTCATCGACCGGCTGACGGGCGCCGCCTACCGGCGCGAGGTGATCGTGGGCGACGCCACCCACTGGCTGATCTACGAGAAGCACCGCGACCAGCTCCTCCGCGCGGTGCAGGCTTTCCTGGAGGGGTTGACGGCGATCCTCGAAGGAGGCCTCGGCTTAGACCTGAGGAGTATCAGCTTGGAC
>JBBITQ010000175.1:0-2091 GCA_037440685.1 Clostridiales bacterium | reverse complement strand
CGGCAGGCCCGCAGCCGAAGGGCAGCCAGTCCGGCAGCCAGTCTGCCGGCGCGCGCAGCGGCCAGACGGGCGGCCAGCCTGCGGGCCAGACGGGCGGCCACGAGCATCACGGCCACTGACGACACGCGACAGACACGGGGCGGCACGCCGCTGGCGGCGCTGGCGCACGCGCCGCCAGCTCTCTTTCTGAGAACCTAATAACCTGGGGCGGTTGGGACATCCTATGCGGGGAAAAAGCGGCGGGGAGGTGAAAGGGGTGAGCCTTACCTACACCGAGACGTGGTGGGTGGAGGAGTGCGCCAAGGCGGAGGCGACGGCCGTGCGGATGCTCCTGGCCTGCGAGCAGATGTGCCAGGACGCGGAGCTGAAGCACATCTGCCGCGACCTGGCCGAGGCCCATCGCCGGCACGTGGACCTGATCGCCCGCGCCACGGGCGTGCAGTGAGAACGAACCACCATCGCAGCGCCTGGAAATCCGATGCAGAGGAGGGGAGCCGCGTGAATCTTCCCGTGGGTGACAAAGAGCTGGCCACGAACATGCTCATGATGGAGAAGGGGATCGCCGAGCGCTACCACTGGGCCGCCCTGGAAGCGCTCCATCCCGGGGTGCGCCAGACCATGCTCCAGATCCACGACGAGATCCACCAACTGGCGCGGCACGTCTTCGACTACATGAACCGGAAGGGATGGTACCAGCCGCGGGCGGCCGACGCCCAGACCATCCAGTGGTTTCAGAGCGCTATCCGCCACATGCAGCAGGACGTCGGCACGGCCATGCACAACCTGCCGCTGGCCGGCGCCTGGGGTTTGGCCCCGGCGGGCGCCGGAGCGCCATACGGGGCGCCCGTCTACCAGCGGTAGCGGGCGCGGCGGCGGGACGGCTGCCCTGCGGCGGCACGAGGAGCCCCCGGCCCGGGCCGGGGGCTTGTCGCAGCCAGGAGGTCGTTCCCTGATACCTGTACCAGGCGGTGCGCGCTCTCCGCAACCGCTATAATGGGGGCGGAGGGATCGCCCATGAACGCCCCCGAGCGCGCAAACCCGCTGACGGCGGAGCCGTACGACATCGTCATCGTCGGCGCCGGCCCCTGCGGCCTGGCCTGCGCCATCGAGGCGCAGCGGGCCTGGCTAACCTACGTGGTGGTCGAGAAGGGCTGTCTCGTCAACACGCTGTACCGCTTCCCCACCAACATGGTCTTCTTCAGCACGCCCGAACTCCTGGCCATCGGGGGCGTGCCCTTCATCGTGGCGGGTGAGAAGCCGACCAGGGCCGAGGCCCTGAACTACTTCCGCAAGGTGGCGGAGGCCTTCCGGCTCCACCTCCGGCTCCACGAGAGGGTGGACGAGATCGTTCCCGAGGACGGGGCGTTCGCCGTGCGCACGTCGCGGGGCATCCTGCGGGCCCGGAACGTCGTGCTGGCCACGGGGTACTTCGATACCCCCAACATGCTGGGCATCCCGGGCGAGGACCTGCCCCACGTGTCCCACTATTACACGGAGGGGCACCCCTTCTTCGGCCGCGACGTCCTCGTGGTGGGAGGGCAGAACTCCGCGGTCGAGGCGGCGCTCGACCTCTACCGCGCCGGCGCGCGGGTCACGCTCGTCCACTTCGAGGACGCGCTGGGCGCGAAGGTGAAGCCGTGGGTTCTTCCGGTGATCGAGAGCCACATCCAAAAGGGCCACATCGCGGTCCTCTTCCGGACGCGGTTGGAGGAGATACGGCCGGGGAAGGCGCTGGTCAGCACCGACGGAGAGCGGCGCTGGATCACCGCCGATGCCGTTCTCGCCATGACTGGTTACCGGCCGGACCATTCCCTGCTGCGCCGCCTGGGGGTGTGCATCGACCCGGAGACCGGCGAGCCGGAACACGACCCCGAGACGATGGAGACCAACGTGCGCGGCCTCTTCCTCGCCGGCGTGATCGCCGCCGGCTACGACGCCAACAAGATCTTCATCGAAAACGGCCGCTTCCACGGCGCGAAGATCGTGCGCCGCCTCCTGGAGCGCCGGGTTCCTGGCCTGCCAGTCGGCCGACCCGCGGAGGCGGCGGAGGGATGAAGAGGGTGGTCTGCGGCGATACGCCGCGCTGGCGGT
>JBBITQ010000174.1:1063-3555 GCA_037440685.1 Clostridiales bacterium | reverse complement strand
TGGCCGAGCTTGCCGCCGTAAAACCCGGTGGAGACCAGGATGGCAGCTCCTACCAACACCACCAGCAGGTAAGAGCTGAGCGCCCGGCCCGTGAGCAGAACCTTCTGGCTGACGCGCCAGAAGAGGGCCACGAGGAAGACGGCCAGTACGGCGAAGGCGAGCAGGCGGTGCACCGAGACCGTCTGGAGCATCTGCATCCGCATCTCCTCGCCTCCGGGGAAGGCGGCGCCCGCCTCGGCCATCGTCTGGCGCATCCGGGCGAAGCGCTCGGCTATGCGATCCGCCTCGAACATCCCGGAGGCGACGGCCAGGACGGCTCCGCCCACCCCGCCGATGAGGGTGTAGTAACCGGCGTAGTGTAGCTTCTCGTCGTGGCGCAGCGCGCCTAGGACATCCAGGACCACGCTCGCGAGCAAGAGAGCGATGGGGAAGTGAACCAGCATAGAGTGAAACTCCATGAACCCTTTCCTCCTCTTTTTTATTCGTGGCGCAGCGCCGTAATGGGATCGAGGCGCGACGCGCGCCAGGCCGGATAAGCGCCGAAGAAGATCCCCACCACGAGGGCGAAGGCCAACGCCACCACCACGGCGACAGGCGACAGCACCACCGTCGCGCCCATCAGCCTCCCCAGCGACTGCGCGGCGACGACGCCGGCGGCGGCACCGGCCAGCCCGCCCAGGAGGCTCAAGAGCACCGACTCGACGAGGAACTGACCGAGGATATCCCGGGACCGGGCGCCCACGGCCATGCGAATCCCGATCTCGCGCGTACGCTCCGTCACCGATACCAGCATGATGTTCATGATCCCGATGCCGCCGACCAGGAGCGACACCCCGGCTATGGCCCCCAGGAAGATGGCCATGGTGCGGGAAACCGTATTCATCGCCGAGAGGACCTGATCCTGGCTGAGGATCCGCACCGGATCCTGGCCGTCGGTCCGCGGGTGGCGGCTGCGCAGGACGGCCACGGCGTGGGCCGCCGCCAGGCCGGAGTCCGCGCTGGAACGCGCGCTCAGGTATATGACGTTCAGGTACGCGGTACCGATGAGGCGCTGGGCCGTGCTCACGGGGATGAACACGACGTCGTCTTCGTTGCGGCCGAAGGTCGACCCCTTGGGCTCAAGCACCCCTATGACAGCGAAGGGTTGCCCCGCGATGCTCAGGGTGTCCCCGGGCACCAGCACGCCCCCGAGCTGTCTCACCACCTCCTGTCCCACGACCGCCACGCGCCGCCGCCCCGCCACGTCTTCTGCGGTGAGGAAGCGCCCCCGGGCGATCCTGTAGTTCCGCACCTCGGGCATGTTCTCGTTCACGCCCTCGACGGTGGTCTCGTAGGTCTGTACCCCCGCCTTGACGGTCATGGTGGCGGAGACGGAAGGAACGGCGCGGGCCACCGTCGGGACACGTTCCTGCAAGGCCGCCACGTCTTCAAGGGTCAGTTGCGTCCCGCGCCACGGCAGAACCGTGATGAGGTTGGCGCCCAGCCCGGCCACCTGAGAGGTCACCTGGGCGTTGGCCCCCTGGCCGAGGGACACCAGCGCGATCACCGAGGCCACGCCGATCATCACGCCCAGGATGGTGAGGAAGGTCCGCAGCCGGTTGGATACCACCGCGCTCCAGGCGCTGCGCAGGTTCTCGGCCAGGTTCACGACTCCTCCACCCGCCCGTCGCGCATGCGGACGAGGCGCCGGCACCTGCGGGCCACGTCCCTGTCATGCGTCACGATGAGCACCGTCTGACCCCGGGCGTTTAGATCCGCGAGGAGATCGAGGATCTCCGCGCCCGAGCGGGAATCCAGCGCCCCGGTCGGCTCATCCGCCAGGATCACTTCGGGGGACCCGGCCAAGGCCCGGGCGATGGAGACCCGCTGCTGCTGCCCGCCCGAGAGCTCCAGGGGCCGGTGGTGGAGCCTGTCGCCGAGCCCCACGGATTCCAGCGCCGCCTTGGCCAGCGCCTTCCGCTCCTGGCTCGGCATCCCGCGATAGATCAAGGGCAGTTCCACGTTCTGCAACGCCGTCATCTGGGGCAGCAGGTTGTAACTCTGGAACACGAAGCCGATGCGCCGGTTCCGGATCAGCGCCAGCCGGTCCCGGTCCAAACGGGAGACGTCCTCCCCCGCCAGGAGATAGCGGCCCGTGGTCGGCCGGTCCAGGCAGCCGATGATGTTCATCAACGTCGATTTCCCCGACCCCGACGGCCCCATGACGGCGACCATCTCGCCCCGGTCGATCCTAAGGGTCACGCCCGCCAAGGCTTGGATCTCCTGGTTACCCATGCGGTAGACCTTGGTGACGTCGATGAGCTCGATCACCGCTGCCCACCACCACCGGCTCTGCCTGGCCGCCCCTCGAACCCACCCGGACGCCCCATCAGGCCGCGGGCCGGGAATCCGCCGGGCCCGGCGGGTCCGAAGCCGCCCCGCCCCGCGCCGAAGCCCTGGGTGGCAGCCGCGGCGGGGTCGTACTCCGCCAGGACGACAGAGTCGCCAGCGCG
>JBBITQ010000174.1:0-1014 GCA_037440685.1 Clostridiales bacterium | reverse complement strand
GCGCACCGGCACGGCGCGGGGCACCCCGGCTTCGAGCACCCGCACCACCGGCCCCTGCGGCGTGTCCCTGACGGCCTCGACCGGCACCAGGAGGGCGTTCTCCTTGCTGGCGACGAGGATCGCGGCGGTGGCCGTCATCCCGGCCCGCATCCCTACCGGATCTTGAACCTCGACGGTCACGTCATACGTGGTCACGCCGTTCTGGGACTTCCCTTCCAGAGCCACGTCCGTCACGCGGCCCTGGAACTTCTTCCCCGGCAGCGCCGGCACCGTCACCTCGACCCTTTGGCCCTCCTGCACCTTGGCGATGTCCATCTCGTCCACGGCTACGGTGACGGTGGCGGCGTCCCCGGAGGCGATGGCAGCGATCTCACCTCCGGTGGCGCCGCCCCGGGCTGCGGCAACACTGTCACCCGGCTTGACGTTGATGGCCACGATCACCCCGTCTTTGGGCGCGCGCACGGTCAGCTTCGCCCGCTGGTCTTCCTTGGAGCGCGCCGTGATCTCGGCCTGGGAGACGGCCAGGCGCAACTGCTCCACCTCGGCCGGCCACGTGTCATTGGCGATCCGGGCGATCCTCGCCCCGGCCGCCACCTGCTGGCCCTCGGCCACCGCGAGGCTCTCGACCCGCCCTGAGATCGGCGCCGTGACCACCCGGTGCGCAGCCCAGGCCACCGTGCCCGGACGCACCACCTCCGAGCCGTCCGCGTGTATGGTAACCTGCCCTGTCATGCCCGCCTGCAGGAGGCCGGGGTTTGGCAGGGAGACGCGCACCTCGTAGAACACGCTGGTCTTGTCCGATATGGGGGTAGACCCGACGGAAGCGACGCTCCCCGTGAGTTCGCCGTCGAAGTCGTCCAGCACCACGGTGGCCGGCTGACCCGCCCGGATGCGCGCCCGTTCCGGTTCCAGCACCCGGACGACCACCTCCACCGCGCGGCTGTCGGCAATGGTGGCCAGGACCGCCCCCTGTTGGACGGAGTCCCCCTCCTTCACCCTCAATCCGGAGACCCG
>JBBITQ010000173.1:0-3578 GCA_037440685.1 Clostridiales bacterium | reverse complement strand
GTGGGGCAGGCGCTTCGGCTGCTTTGGCGACTCCAGGTCGGCGGACGGGTCGCGGGAGAGGACGTTCTCCTGCACCAGGAACTGATAGAACGCCTTGATGGCGGCCAGGCGGCGGGCGACAGTGGCCGATGACCGCCCGTGCTTCTGCAGGTGGAGCAGGTAGGCGATGATGTTGGCCCGCGACGCCTTGTGCGGGTCCACCTTGGCGACGGTGCCGAGGTACTCTGAGTACTGCCGCAGGTCGCGACCGTACGAGTCCAGGGTGTTAGCCGCCAAGCCCCGCTCGACGTTGAGGTAGTCGATGAACGCCTGGATCAAGTCGTGCATGAACGCTCCCCCGGAAACGAGAGGCTCGCAACCCTATCATTCCCGACGTTGCAGGCCCCTATCCGCGGTTGCCGCTTTTTGGGCGGTGAACATAATTCTACATCCCGCCGCCGAAATCCTCTCGCGCTATGGATATCGGGGGAACGAAACCTCTATGCACAGGCGGCTGTACGGCCTCCGCGCCGGTCGCCGCCCTCAGAGGAGTTGCTCGAGGGGCACCCAGTCGAGACCGTGGGCTTCGGCCACTGCCCGGTAGGTGACGTGGCCCGCGAAGACGTTGACGCCCATGGCGAGGCTCCGGTTCTCGCGCAGTGCCCGCGCCAGCCCTTTGTTGGCGAGCTCGAGGACGTAAGGAAGCGTCACGTTCGTCAGCGCCAGGGTAGCCGTGCGAGGGACGGCGCCCGGCATGTTGGCGACCGCGTAATGGACGACGCCATGGCGCACGTATACCGGGTCTTCGTGGGTGGTGACGCGGTCGCAGGTGGCGATGGATCCCCCCTGGTCGATGGCCACGTCCACGATGACCGCACCCGGCTTCATGGTGCGCACCATCTCCTCCGTCACGAGGTGCGGCGCCCGCGCGCCCGGTATCAGGACCGCGCCGATGAGGAGATCGGCGCGCCTCACGGCGGCCGCGATGTTGCTGGGGTTGGACATCAGTGTGGTGACCTGCCCGTGGAAGAGGTCGTCCAGGTAGCGCAGGCGGTCGGCGTTGATGTCGATGATGGTCACGCGCGCCCCCAGCCCCAGCGCCATCTTGGCGGCATTCGTCCCCACGATCCCACCGCCCAGGATCACCACATCCCCTGGGGGTACGCCCGGCACCCCCGCCAGGAGGATGCCGCGGCCCCCATGGGGACGCTCCAGGAAGCGCGCCCCCACCTGAACCGCCATGCGCCCGGCGATCTCGCTCATCGGGACCAGCAGGGGCAGCGCCCCGTGGGGCGACTGCACGGTCTCATAAGCGATGGCCGCCACCCGGCGGTTCATGAGCGCCAGGGTCAGTTCCCGCTCGGGGGCCAGGTGGAGATAGGTTAAGAGGATCTGCCCCGGCCGCATGCGCTCATACTCCGGGGGAAGGGGCTCCTTCACCTTCACGACCATCTCGGCGTGGGCCCAGACGTCATCGGCGGACGCGACCACGGCTGCCCCCGCCGCCAGGTAGTCGGCATCGGCGAAGCCGCTCCCCTGGCCCGCCCCGGCCTCGACGAACACCTCATGGCCGGCGCGCGTCAGGGCCTGGACGCCCGCCGGCGTCACCGCCACCCGATGCTCGTTGGCCTTGATCTCTCTGGGGACGCCGATCCGCATGGGACGAGCTCGCCTCCGCCCACTAGTATACCAGAAAGGACCCGCTACCTGCCGGAGGCGAGCAGGCGGAGGAGCCAGACGCCCACGAACCCGTCCAGGGCGCTGGAGATGGCAAGAGCGCCGCAGGCGATCCCGCCCAGGGCGCCGTACATGGCCGCCTCCTGGCCCGGGAACACGCGCGGCCCGTGCGAGCGCTGGCGGTGCAGGTGAACGGCGAAGGCGGTGGCGGTGAGCCCGAGGAACACCAGGGCGGGCACGGCCAGCAGGTTGGGAACGGCGACCGCCGCCAGCGCCAGGGCCAGTCCCTCCCAACCGCGCTGGTACACCATGAAGCCGACGGAGAAGCCGATGAGGAACCCCCTGAAGAAGAGGACGCCGAAGATCACGGGGATTCCCAGGACGGTGAACCCGGCCAGCCACATGACGGCGGCCGTCCCGAGGTTGCGCAAGAGGGAGCGATAGAACACCTGGGAAGAGGCGGAAGGCGCCCCATCGCCGGCCAGGAGCGCGAGGGAGGCGTCCAGCACCTGACCAAGATAGCTCTTGTCCGCCGGAGAGAGGGCGTTCACCGCCAGGCTGCCGCTGACCACGCCGACCACGAAGGCCAGGGCTACCAGGAGCCCCAGTAACACCGGCCTTGCCCCCGGCGCCGCCCCCCGGGCGAAAACCTGCCTCCACCTCACGGGCGCCCCCCCTCGTCCCCATCTCTATGTCCAAGCCGGCGCACCTATGACGGCAACACGCGCCCGTAGCGTCCACCCCCTCCCGGTTCCAGGGCCAGCCGTCCCTCGCGGGCAGCGAGAATGCGCGCCGCCAACCGCTCGCCCACCACCTCGGACAGACGCGCCGGGTCGGCGGCGTGCAGCACGGCCATCTCCGTCCCGAAGGCCTCCAGGAGCCGCGCCAGGGCGCGGGGGCCGAGGCCGGGGATGTGTTGCACGGGTATCTGACGTCGGTAGGGAGGCCGTCCCGGCGGGTGGATCCCGGGGGGCAGGTCCGCCAGGGCGGTGATGCGGTCGCTCACCCCCTGCCGCGCCGCCGCGCTCCCGCAGCGCGGGCAGCGCGCTTCACCCCCTGCCGCGCATACCGGGGCCCCGCAGTCGGGGCAGGCGGTGCGGTGGTACTTCCCCAGGGCGGGGTGAAGCCCGTAGTTGGCGGCGATGCGCCGCCCCTCACGCCCCGCGAGGGCGAGCCGGATCTCGGCGAACGTGGGGGCGGCCAGCAGGAGGGCGTTGTACTCCCGTCCGATGCGGGCGAGGGAGTGGGCGTCGGAGTTGGTGAGGAACGCGAACCGGTGCAGTTCGGAGATGCGGTCGGCCATGTCGGTGTCGGCCGAGAGACCGAGCTCCACGGCGGGCACGAGGGCGCGCGCGGCTGGCGGGAGCACCGCCCCCAGCCGGTCGGTCATGCTCCCCAACAGGCCCTTGTAGGGGGTGAAGATGTGCGCCGGCACGGCAAACCCACCTAGGCCATCCACGAGGGCGGCGAAATCGACCGGCGCCATCCCACACGGCTGGCTGGAGAGGCGGGGGTTCCTCACGCGCCCCGCCAGAGCCCGCGCCAGCGCGGCGACCCCCTCAAACCCAGGGAAGTACGCCACGAAGTGCGCGGGGCCCCCGGGGGCCACGCCCGGCGGCGCCGTGAGTTCCAGTTCCATGGCAGGGATGAGGACCAGCCTGCCCTCGTAGCGCAGGCCGCCGCCCTCTTGCGGCTGGAGGCGGCCCGCCTCCAGGAGCGATTCCAGCTCCTGCAGGCCGCCCTCCGTCCCCGCGTCCACCACCGCCACGACGTCGATCCCCTTGCGGCGCGCGCACTCCTCGATGATCGCGGGGAGCGTGAGGTTCAGGGAGGCGGTGACCTTCACGGGATGGACGCCCGCGGCGCTGCCGAGGTGGACGTGCAGGTCGGCGTAGAAGATGTTCATGGGAGCCGTCCCGCGC
>JBBITQ010000172.1:0-3602 GCA_037440685.1 Clostridiales bacterium | reverse complement strand
CACCCCGTGCGTGCTGGGATGCTGCGGGCCGAGGTTGAGGTCCATCGTGGTGCGCTCCGCGCCCTCGGGGATCGGCTCCCGGCGCTCGACGGCGCCTTCCATGAAGAGCTGCTCCTGGGCCACCTCAGTGCACCTTCCTTTGCCGCTCGCGCTTGGGACGCTTGTCGATGAAGTCCTTGCGCAGGGGATGCCCCTCATACCCCTCCCAGAGGAGGATGCGCTTCAGGTGCGGGTGGTTGCGGTACCGGATGCCGAGGAGGTCGTACGACTCGCGCTCGTGCCAGTCGGCGGTGGGCCAGACGGACGTGACGCTGTCCACCTCGGGGTTGTCCCGCGGCAGCTTCACTTTGAGCACGACGCGGGCCCCCGTCTCCGTCCCGATGAGGTAGTAAACGGACTCCAGGTGGTCCTTGTAGTCCACGCCCGTTACGTGGCTCAGATAGTCGCAGGCCACCCCGGGCATGTCGCGGAGCCGCTGCGCCACCACGAGGAGATCCTCCGCCGGTACTACGAAGCCGGCTGCTCCCCGGACCCCCTCGTCCACCTGCAGTTGGGGGAACTCCTGCAAGACGCGCTCCCGGAGCGCCGCGAACGCGCCGCCCCCCTGGCCGTCTGAAGCCTGCGTGCCCTGCTCGTCGACCAACACCAGGACCCCCTAACCCTCGTCGCCTCGCCCGGACTGACGCTTGCCGCCGAGACCCGCCCGGGCGATCTTTTCGCGCAGCATGTAGATGCCGTGGAGGACGGCCTCTGGCCGCGGCGGGCACCCGGGGACGTACACGTCCACCGGCACGAGCTTGTCGACGCCGTCGACCACGTTATACCCCTGGTAGAAGGGCCCACCGTTGATGGCGCACCCGCCGATGGCGATCACGTAACGGGGCTCCGCCATCTGGTCGTAGATGGTCCGGATGGCCGGGGCCATCTTCTCGGTGATCGTCCCCGCGACGATCATGACGTCGCACTGCCGGGGGGAGAACCAGGGCACCATCCCGTGGCGATCCAGGTCGAACCGCGTCGCGCCGACGGCCATCAGCCCCTCGATGGCGCAGCAGGCCGTCCCGATGGGGTAATACCAGAGCGAGTTCTGGCGCCCCCAGTTCACCAGCGCCTGGAGGGTGGTGGTGATCACGCCCGGCAACCGCCGCCAGAAGCCGGGCAACAATTCCGACTCCTGGACGATCAGCTGATCCGGCGCCATCTCGTCTAGCTGCCTGAACAGCTTCACGTTCCCGCCCCGGGCCGCGTACTTGCGATCCTGGAGTTGCTCCTGCTCCTTCAGTTGGGTCTCGGGCGCCTGGGACGCAGCCGCGGCGCCCCCCTCGGCGGCCCGGCCGGCAGCGCCGGCGCCCGCGTTGTCCCGCTCGTCTACACCCATGTCAGCACCTTCTTCCTCCACGCGTAGACCAGGCCGACGACGAGGATGCCCACGAAGACGAACATCTCCCAGAAGACGAAGATGCGGTCGAGATCGCGGAAGACGACAGCCCACGGGTAGAGGAAGATCGTCTCGACGTCGAAGACTACGAAGATCAGGGCGAAGAAATAGTATCCTATGTGGAACTTTATGCGCGCGTCCCCGAAGGGCTGCATCCCGCTCTCGTACGTCGTGACCTTCTCCGGCCGGGGGTTGTCGCGGCGGAGCAGGCGCGAGACGAAGACGTTCACGATGGGGAACGTGAAACCAGCGATAAACAATATCAGCACATCGAGGTATCTCTCCACCCTGGCCCCCTCCCCCGGACCGTTGCCGCAGACGAGCCGTTACTAACGTGATTATGCAGATTTACGCTGGGGTGTCAATGCGCCTTCTGGGCTGAGTCCCTGATCGCGGCGATAGCGGCGGCCACATCTGAAGAACCGAATACTGCGGACCCGGCCACGAGCAGGTCGGCACCTGCCGCGGCCACCAACGGGGCGGTCTCGACGTTGACCCCCCCGTCCACTTCCAGTTCCCCACGCCAAAGCCCGGCCTCGCGGGCCTCGGCGAAGTAGCGTATCTTCGGCAGGACGGCGCTGATGAACTGCTGCCCCCCGAAGCCAGGGTTGACCGTCATGCACAAAATCAGGTCCACCTTATCCCACACGTACTCCACCACGTTGGGTGGCGTGGCGGGGTTGAGGGCCACGCCCGCCTTGCATCCCAGGGCGCGGATCTGCGCCAGCAGGCGGTCCAGGTGCACCGTGGCCTCGGCATGGACGGTTATGTACTGGGCGCCGGCCCGGGCGAAGGCCTCGACGTATTTCTCGGGATGCTCTATCATCAGGTGGACGTCCAGCGGCATGCGCGTGGAGCGCCGCACCGCCTCGACGACCAAAGGCCCGATAGTGATGTTCGGCACGAAGTGACCGTCCATCACGTCGACATGAAGCACGTCGGCGCCACCGGCCTCCGCCTCGCGCACGTGCTCCCCCAACCGGCTGAAGTCGGCCGAAAGAATGGAAGGGGCCACTTTGACGCGCAAAGGCATACCCCTTTCCGCTTAGGGATGAGCGGCCTGGGAACAGGACCGGCAGCTCGGCTGCCGCAGATGGGCCTCGAACTCTTCGGGGAACAGGCGCAGGGCGCTGCGCATCGCCATGCCAGCCGCCTTGTCCAGGCCGCAGATGGTCTTGCGGCCCGTGAGCTCGAACACCTCATCCATGGCCTGCGTCCACCCGGACCGGGCCTCTCCCTTTTCCAACTCCATCACAAGCTGAAGGAACTCCCGGGTACCCTTGCGGCAGGGGAAACACTGGCCGCACGTCTCCGCGGCGAAGAACTTCATGACCTTCCAGGTGAACTCGACGATGCACCGGCTCTCATCGAGGACGTGCATCGCCCCTGCCCCAAGGCTGGAGCCGCGCTCCCGCAACGCGCCGTACTCCAGCGGCACATCGAGGTCATCGGCGCTGAGGAACCCCGAAGCGAAGCCTCCGGGCAACACCGCTTTTATCCGGCCAGCGACGCCGCCGCCCACCTGGTTGATGACCTCCCGCAACGGGATGCCCGCGGGCACCTCATACACCCCGGGGCACCTGACCCCGTTGAGGGACAAGAGGAGCGTCCCAGGCGTGTCGCTAGTGCCGAGGGTGCGATACCAGGCCGCGCCATTCTGCACGATGGCCGGCACGTTCGCCAGCGTCTCGATGTTGTTGACAAGCGTCGGCTTGCCCCCCAGGCCCTTCTGGGTGGGATAGGGCGGCTTGGCCTGCGGCTTGGGGAGATCGCCCTCGATGACCCGCAAGACAGCCGTCTCCTCCCCTGCCACGTAACCCACGCCTGCGACGCACGTCTCGATCTCGCATCTGAAATCGCTGCCAAGGATGTTCTGGCCAAGCCACCCCTCACGGCGCGCCTCCGCGAGCGCCTCAGCCACCGCCGCCATACAATCCTCGGCCTCATGATGAATGTATATATAACCCTTCCGGGCACCCACGGCGTAGGCCGCGAGTAGTACCCCGGCGATCACCTGGTGCGGCAGATGCTTTAAAAGGAAACGATCCTTGTAGCTGCCCGGCTCCCCTTCAGCACCATTGGCCACGACGTACTTCTCGTCCGCTGCCTCGGCAGCCACCGCCCGCCATTTGATCCCCGCGGGAAACCCGGCACCCCCGCGGCC
>JBBITQ010000171.1:0-3602 GCA_037440685.1 Clostridiales bacterium | reverse complement strand
CCGACAGGCGGGGGCGGTCGCCGGCCAGCTCGCTGGCCATCATCTCGAGGAAGAGGCCAGCCATGGCCAGGAGCGCGAAGGCGGCCAACCACCCCCACCCGATCCGCGCGAAATGGCTCTGCCAGCCGTACAGGAAGGCGCCCGTGAACACCAGGAGGGCGCCCGGAAAGCGCGTGGCGCACACCGCCGCCACCCCGCCCGCCACGAGCAGCGTGGCCACACCCCGGATCACTGCCTCCACGCCGTCACCCCTCCCCGCTCTCACACCGGCCGTTGCCAGGAGGTGCGGGTGAGGGCACCATCCGCACCACTGGCTCGACCCGTGGCGCGGACGCTGACCCGCCGCGGGCGGCACCCGGCTGCAGGCCCGCTCCGGCCAGGGCGGCCGCCAGGTCGTCCGCCGTCAGGAGCATGAGGTCTTCGCGCCGGAACACGCGATTCCGCACCACGCGCACCGCCTGCTGGCGGATGGCCTTCTCCACCACGTTGCGGATCAGGCGCGCGTTCCCGCTTTGCCGCGCCCGGGCGTTGTCCGGCCGCCGGAGCGCCCGGGCCAGTTCCGCCCGCGCCGCCGGCGTGAGGCAGTAATCGCGTTCGCGCGCCATGTGGTCCGCGATCCGCAGCAGCTCATCCGCCGTATAGTCCACGAAGTCGATATGTATGGGGAACCGTGACCGCAGGCCAGGGTTGTGGCAGAGGAACCACTCCATCTCGTCTCGGTATCCAGCAAGGATGAGCACGAGGCTGTGCCTGTGGTCCTCCATGGCCTTGACCAGGGCGTCGATGGCCTCGCGGCCGAAGTCCTTCTCCCCTCCCCTGGCCAGAGAATACGCTTCGTCGACGAAGAGGATGCCGCCCAGCGCCCGCTTCACCTGCTCCCGTACCTTCTGCGCCGTGTGGCCGATGTACTCGCCCACGAGGTCGGCCCGTTCGACCTCCACCACATGCCCCTTCTCCAGGATGCCGAGCGCCTTGAAGAGCCGGCCGATGATGCGGGCGACGGTCGTCTTGCCGGTACCGGGATTCCCCTTGAAGATCATGTGCAGCACCATCGGCTCCGCCTTCAGCCCGGCCTCCCGCCGCCGCCGCTGCACCTGGATCCAGGCCTGTAGCTCATGGACGAGTTCCTTCACCTTCCCCAGCCCGATGAGGCTATCCAGCTCCGCCAGCACCGCCCCTGCCGTCTCTGCCGCCGACGCTATTGCGCTGCCACCCCGGGCCTCGGCGTCGCCTGACAGCGCCCGGGTGCCGGCCACCCTGCTGCGCGCCCCCGGCGCGTTTCGCGACTGCAGGACCAAGCCACCACCCCCGGCGCGGGTGTCAAGAGCCGCGTTCCCCGCGCCTCGCCGGGTGCCGGGAACGCGGCTCGCGCACCGCGCATTCTCATCTTACGTATGGGAGGAGAGAGGTTGCGCCTGGTGGCTCAGCCATTCATCGCCGCGATCACCTTGCGGCTGTACGCGCTCTCCCCGCTCCCCGTCCGGGCGCGCCACCGCTCCGCACGGGATGGTCCCTGGTTGTAGGCCGTCAGGGCCATGGCCAGGTCGCCGGGGTACCGCCGCATCAGCCAGGCCAGGTAGGCCGTGCCGATGCGCACGTTTGCCACCGGATCGCGCAGGTCTCCGCCCGCCACCCCCCGCTGCACCATCTCACGCATGGCCGCCGGCGAGACCTGCATCAGGCCCACGCTTTCCCCGTTCCGCGCCTCGGGGTCCCAACCGCTCTCCACCTCGATGATGGCCAGCACCAGGCGGGGATCGATGCCGTGGCGCTCTGCCTCCTGCCGGATGGCCTGTGCCAGCGCGGGCGAAAGGCCGGCGCCGGTGACGCGCGCGACGAGGGGATCGGGGGCTGACACCGCGGCCAGCGCCGCTGCCCCCGGGGTGCGGGCGGCCGCCCGCGGCGCCCAGCGCGCCTGCCACCAGACGGCGAACACGAGGGCGACGAGGGCCCCGCCCAGGACCAGCGCCGCCGGGAGCCTGACATCCTTCTCGCTTCCGTCCACCAGAACACCTCCGTGCCAGTCCGAAGCTACATTATGGCACAAAACTACCAGCCCTTTAAGCCCAATTGGGGTCGCCCTCGGCTGCCGGCGCCGGCGGTCCGCGCCTTCCACGGCCGCCATCGCCCGGGGCTGCACTGGCAGGCGATATGAAACCCTCATATGGAGCTCTGTCCCTGGGGAATTGGAAGGCGAAAAGGCCGGGAAGCCGGCTTACCGGCTCGCAGGCAGCCGGCTCGGGTGCGCCACCTGTACCACCAGCACCTCCTCCCTGTCCGCCGTATCCGCCACAGCCAGGAAGCCCGGGCGCGCGCCGGTATCCGCGTATCCGGCGCTCACGGCCACCCGCGTCAGCACGCCGATTCGCCCCGGCGACCTGCCCGCCTTTTCATAGCGCAGCGCGGCCTCCCCGTCGCGGGCCACGATCGCCGACTGGCCGAAGAACCCGAGGTTCAGCACGCGGCCCGCCATCATCGGGTTGACGGCATAGGCGAAGCGCCTCTCCGCCGCCACCGCCCTCCAGGAGCCGTTGAGCCAGTCGAGCTGCTGCTCCCGCGTCCACTCGGCCGGGTTGGCCGACGGTTGCACGAGGATCTGCGCCCCCTGTTCCTCCAGCCGCCTCAAGACGTCGTCCTTGAAGGCATCCAGGCAGATCGCGATGCCCACCCGGCCAACGGCGGTGTCGAAAACCCGCAGCGCCTCGGCCGGGGCAGCCGTGAGGTCGAGCCCGGCGGGCCCCTCGAGATCTATCAGGTGCACCTTCCTCTGCCACCCGATGATGCCGCCGTCGGGGCCGAACAGGAACGACGTGTTATACACGGCCGCGCTGCGGGCGCGGTATGCCCGCGGCATCGAGCCGTCGGCCGGGAAGTCGTACTCCGGCAGGGGGATAGAGCCGGCCACCACGTACACCCCGTACTTGCGGGCGACGGCGGAGAACGTCTCCAGGTACGTCCGCGCCATGGTCTCGCCCCGCGCCAGGAAGACGGCGCGCGGCCAGCTGACCTGGTGGCGGGCCCGTTGCCACATCACCTCGGGCAGGTGCCGCCGCACCACCCGTTCCACCACCGTTTGCAGGGTCTCCGCCTCATCTAGCGCCTCCGCCTCCCCGACCAGGGCAGTGAGGATGCCGACGTCCTCAGGGAAGACGACCAGGGCCGGGTAACGCTTGTCCAGCCGCGCCGCCGCCTGGCGCATCAGGCCGTCGACCCGCCTGGCGAACGCCTCGGCCGTGGCGTAGTCCTCCACGCGCCACCGCATCTGCACGGCGACGAGCTGGATGGCGCCGGACGCGGCTGGTGGGGCCGGCGACGCGGCGCGCGGCGGCTCGGGGGGAGCCGCGCGCCGCGGGGAGAGGGGCACGAGCCGTGTACCGAACCAGAGAGCGGCAAGGCCGGTGATCCCCAGCGTCACCGCCAGCAACCAATGCCTCAACCGCAAGGCGTCACCCCTCCCGCCCGCCCGGCGCGTCCCTCAGCCAGGCGCAAGGCCCGGAATGCTAGGGGCGCCAGGCAGGCCACCCAGATCCCCAGGAGCGCGTACCGGACGGCCAGCGCGGGGCCGGCCGGGAACAGGGGCCTGGTCGCCTCGCGCAGGAGGA
>JBBITQ010000170.1:0-3618 GCA_037440685.1 Clostridiales bacterium | reverse complement strand
CCGCCCGCGCCGAGGAGACGGACAAGATCGTGGGGCTGAAGCTCGGCGCCGACGATTACGTGACCAAGCCCTTCAGCCCGCGGGAACTGGTGGCGCGCGTGGAGGCGGTGCTGCGCCGGGCGCGGGCGGCCCGCGCGGCCGAGACGAGGGAGGGCGGCGAGCGGCTGGAGCGGGGGGCGCTGGTCATCGACCCCGGACGGCACGAGGCCTGGCTGGGCGGTGTTCCGCTCGGCCTCACGCCGACGGAGTTCCGGCTCCTCCATGTCCTGGCGCGGCGCCCGGGCCGGGTCTTCACCCGCCTGGAACTCGTCGAGGCGGTGCAGGGGACGGCCTACGACGGGTACGAGCGCACCATCGACAGCCACGTGAAGAACCTGCGCAAGAAACTCGGCCCTGCCGGCGGGGGGCTGATCGAGACGGTGTACGGGGTGGGTTACCGGTTTGCAGACAAGACACGAGCGTGACGGAAAAGGGTGGAGGCTGACCATCCAGGGGCGGCTGCTCCTGGCTTTCCTGGCCCTGTCCACCCTAGCGCTGGCCATGGCCGCCCTCTTCGCCACCCAGTTCGTGACCGTCCATTACCTCCATCACCTGCTCCTCCAGCAGGTGGATCCCGCGCACATGCGGGGTCCGCTGGGGCCGGCGATGGAGCGCGTCATGGCGCGGCTCAACGGGCCGGAGCGGGTCCTCCTGACCCGCATCCACTACGGGATCCTGCAGGCGGGCGCCCTGGCGATGGTCTTCAGCGTGCTGCTGAGCTACCTCCTGGCGCGCCGCATCACGCGCCCTGTGGCCGCCATGCACGCGGCCGCGGAGAGCATCGCCCGGGGTGACTTCAGCCAGCGGGTACCCGTCTCCGGCACCGACGAACTGGCAGACCTGGGCCGCGCCCTCAATTACCTGGCGCGCAGCCTGGAGGACGCCGACCGCCTGCGCCGCCACATGGTGGCGGACCTGGCGCACGAGCTGCGCACCCCGATCACCGCCCTGCGCAGCTACGCCGAGGCCCTGAAGGATGGGGTGCTGGAGCCGGACGCCGAGACCCTGGGGGCGCTCCTCGCGGAGACGGTGCGGCTGGAGCGGCTGGTGGAGGACCTGCGCGAGCTCTCGCTCCTGGACGCCAACGCCCTTCCTATCGCTGCCCGGCCCATGGACCTGCGGGCGGTAATCGGGCAGGTGGTCGCCCTCCGCCAGTCGGAGGCGGGTGCGAAGGGGGTGCGGATCGAGGCGGACCTGCCGGCGGACCTCCCGGAGGTGCGCGCCGACCCCGACCGGGTGGCGCAGATCCTGCAAAACCTCCTGGCCAACGCCCTCACCCACACCCCGCCCGGCGGCAGGATCACCGTGGCTGCCGCCAAGGCCGCGGACGGCCCTTCCCGCGGCGGGTTGGTGCGCGTCACGGTGGCCGACACCGGCCCCGGCATCCCGTCCGAGGACCTTCCGTACATCTTCGAGCGCTTCTACCGGGCCGATCAGTCCCGGAGCCGGGCGACGGGAGGGACCGGACTCGGGCTCACCATCGCCCGCAAGCTCGTTGAGGCACAGGGGGGCGCGATCCAAGCGGAGAACCGCCCCGGCGGCGGCGCGGCCTTCACCTTCACCCTGCCCGCGGCGTGACGTCTCCCTCCGGGCATGAGGTCATTCCTCGGCGGCTTCCTCCTTGGAGGAGACGTGCCGCATGAAGAAGATGAGGGCCAGGAGCACGAGGGCCACCGCGCCGGCGAACATGAGGGTCTCCTGGGGCCGTCCCCAGAGTACCAGGTGCTCCACGAAGGTTACGGCCATGACCATGATGATGACGCTCGTCAGCTTGACCTTCAGGCCGTCCAGGTTCTTGATCACCAACCACTCCGGCACCTTCAGCGGGCCGATGAAGAGCTCGTAGAGGGCGACGGAGAAGATGTAGAGCACGACCGCCAGGAGAAAGGAGTCCAGGACGGCGATCATCTGCACCCCCTGGACGGCGGTCTCTTCGTGCGCGGGCGCGGCCACGCCGGCGAGCAGTTCCGCCACGTTGCGCAGCATGCGCACGGCACCCCAGATGAAGGTGGCCGCGGCGGCCAGGAACGTGGCGATCACGGCCAGCAGGACGAGATAACGGCCTCCGGAGAGGATCTGCGGCAGGGTGCACCACCTCCAATCGGCGCGATCAGAGCACCATTTTACCATCCGCGCCAGGAGGCTGCCATTCCATAAGCATTGACGGCGGCGGAGGAGGGCCTGGTATGATGTGGGTATGCGCAACGTGGTGCTCCTCGGCCTTACCAGCCTGCTGACCGACATCAGCACGGAGATGGTCTACCCGCTCCTCCCCCTCTTCCTCACGGCGGGCCTGGGCGCGACCCCTGCCGTCGTCGGCCTCGTCGAGGGGTGCGCCGAGAGCCTGGCGAGCCTCCTCAAGACCTTCTCCGGCCGGGCCGCGGACCTCTCCGGCCGGCGCAAGCCGCTCGCCCTGGGCGGTTACGCCTTCTCCGCCCTCAGCCGGGCGTGCTTCGTCCTCGCTACTTCGTGGGGATGGGTCCTGGCCGGGCGCCTGCTGGACCGGTTCGGCAAGGGGATACGGACCGCGCCCCGCGACGCCCTCCTGGCGGACGCCGCGCCGCCGGAACTACGCGGGCGGGTGTTCGGCCTGCACCGCGCCATGGACACCGTCGGCGCGTTCCTCGGCGTGCTCCTCGCCTACGCCGCGCTGCGCCAGGGCGGGGTCGACTACCACCGTCTCTTCCTGTGGTCAGTGTTCCCCGCGGCGGCGGGGGTAGCGGTGCTGGCCGCCGTGCGGGAGGCGCCGCGGCCGGCTGCCCGCCCCGGGCCCGCAGCGCGGCGGGCGCGGCTCGCGGACCTCGTCGCCGGGTGGCGTCGCCTGGACGGGCGCCTGAGGGCCTTCCTCTTGATCACGCTCCTCTTCACCCTCGGGAACTCCTCCAACCAGTTCCTCCTGCTGCGAGCCGCCCATGGCGGTTTCGCGCCCGACGGGGTGCTCGTCCTCTACCTCTTGTTCAACGCCGTCTACGCGCTGGCCTCCTACCCGGCAGGCCGCCTCTCGGACCGCCTGGGTCGGCGCGCGATCCTGGTGGCCGGTTACGCCCTCTTCGGGCTGGTCTACTTCGGCTTCGCCACCGCGCCGGGTCCGGCGTGGTTCTGGGGGCTGTTCGCCGCCCATGGTCTGTACACCGGGATGACCGAGGGGGTGTCCCGCGCCCTGGTGGCCGACCTGGCGCCGACGGCGCAGCGGGCGACCCTCCTGGGCCTGCACGCCACGGCGGTCGGCCTGGGGCTCCTGCCCGCCTCCCTCCTGGCGGGCCTCCTGTGGGACGCCTTTGGGCCCGGCGCGCCGTTCTACTTCGGCGGATTCCTCGGGCTGGTGGCGGCGGTGGCCATGGCGCGGGTGCTGGCGGTGCCGCGCCCGGCCGCGGCGGCTCAGTCGTGATGGGGGGAGCGGAGGCGCTCTTCCTTCCAGGGGTCGCCGCGCATGTGGTAGCCGGCCCGCTCCCAGAAGCCGGGCGTGTCGATGTCCTTGAACTCCAGGCCGCGCACCCACTTGGCGCTCTTCCAGAAGTAGAGGTGGGGCACGACCAGGCGCAGGGGCCAGCCGTGCTCCGGCGTGAGGTCCCGGCCGTC
>JBBITQ010000169.1:0-3627 GCA_037440685.1 Clostridiales bacterium | reverse complement strand
CATGAGGGTGGCCGCCGTCATCGACCTGGCGGGGGAGGACCTGCAACCCCTCGAACTGTACGTGGATGACCGATACCTGGCGGTGATCGGCGCCTGGCCGGGCACGGTGAAGCTTATGGTCTACGACGTCTCCGACCGGGAAAAGCCGCGGAAGGTGCGGGAGGCGGAGGTGGAGGGCGCATATCTCTCTTCCCGCAAGATCGGCTCCGCCCTGTACCTCGTGGCCAACCGGCCCGTGTACCAGGCGCTGCTTCAGCGCCAGGGGCCGGGCGGGACGCCGGAGCCGAGCGCCCCGCGCTACCGCGACTCGGCCTTGGGCGGGCGTCTCGTCGCCGTTCCCTACGGGGAGATTCGCTACTTCCCCGGATCGCCCGATCCCAACTACCTGGTGATAGCGGGGCTGGACCTGGACCGGCCGGAGCAGCCGCTGCACCTCTCGACCTATCTTAGCGCCGGGCAGACTATTTACGCCTCCCAGGAGAACCTCTATGTGGCCGTGACGAGGTATGGTCAGGGCGAGGCGCCCTTCGCCGAGGGCCGGCCCCGGGCCACGCTGCGGTGGGATCCCGGGCAGGGGGCGGACGCCAGCACGGTCGTCTACCGCTTCGCCCTGGGCGGCGGCCGGGTGGGCTACCGCGCCCGGGGCGAGGTGCCGGGGGTTATCCTGAACCAGTTCTCCATGGACGAGTACGACGGCCACCTCCGCATTGCCACGACGGTGGGCGACGTCTGGGGGAGCGGCGCCCGGGCCTCCCGCAACAACCTCTACGTCCTCGACCAGGATATGCGGGTCATCGGCCGGATCGAGGACATCGCCCCCGGGGAGCGCATCTACTCGGCGCGCTTCATGGGCGACCGGGCCTACATGGTCACCTTCAAGAGGGTGGACCCGCTCTTCGTCCTCGACCTGAAGGACCCGCGGCAGCCGAGGATCCTCGGGAAGCTCAAGATCCCCGGGTACAGCGACTACCTGCATCCCTACGACGAGAACCACATCATCGGCTTTGGCAAGGACACCATCGAGGCGCCGCCGGACACCCCCTGGGGCAAGGACGCCGCGGTGGCCTTCTATCAGGGCCTGAAGGTCGCCCTCTTCGACGTGACCGACCCGACGCGGCCAGTGGAGCTGTTCAAGGAGGTCATCGGCGACCGGGGCACCGATTCCGACCTGCTGCACAACCACAAAGCCCTGCTGTTCTCCAGGGAGAAGGGCCTGCTCGCCTTCCCCGTCACCCTGCGCGAGATCCGGCGCCCGGACGGCGCGGCGGGGCAGGCCGCCCCGTCCAAGATGGAGTACGGTCAGTTCACCTTCCAGGGGCTCTACGTGTACCGCCTCGACCTGGCCAACGGCTTCCAATTGCGTGGCCGGATCACGCACATGACCCCGGAGGACTACCCCAAGGCGGGGTATGAAGGAGGCGGCGAACGGCGGGTGGAGCGGGGGCTATACATCGGCGACACGCTGTACACCCTCTCCCGGGGGATGATCCAGGCCCACGACCTGGGCGACCTGAGGGAGAAGGGGCGGCTGGCGCTGCCGCCCGGCCCCGATGTAAAGCCCATGCCCGTGCCCTGAATCGCTCGCGGGCGACCGCCGGCTTGCCGCGAGCGGACCATTGATGTTAGAGGGCCGGTGGCCTAGGCGCTGCCCCTGGGTTGATCGACGTCAGCCGCTTCGCTGGCCAATGCGCGAGAAGCTCTTCGGTAGGTGGAACGAGGACGAGAAGCGGTGGGACGTGGCCCTGCGGCTGCACGAGTTCTGGGACACGGGCATCCGGGGCCCGACTTCGTCTGGGCGGCCACCGGCCCGGCCATGGAGGCTACAACACCGTCTCCGACTTCCTGCGCCAAGTGCGGCGCCTGGTGGAGCCCTGGCAGCAGCGGCGGCGCCGCAGCTTGGGCAATGACCGGCCTGGAGGAAGCCGACGTCTACGCCTGTATCGCCTACGGTGCGGAGATGGCCCGAGACCGTACCTTCGAGATCCCCCTGGAGACGAGGCCATGAAGCTGAAGCTGGACGAAAACCTCGGGAGACGAGGAGCGGATCTTCTGCGGGAGGCGGGTCATGACGTGGCCACCGTGGCCGAGCAGTCGCTGTGTTCTGCCCCTGATGAGATGCTGATCGAGGTTTGCCGCCGTGAGGGACGGTGCTTGGTGCTGGAGAAGGCCCTGCGGCTCGGGCGCATGGCGCGGGGCGGTGCGGTCATAGAGTAAGCCGGTGGTGGCCGTGACCGAATTCGCCCGCGACCTGGCATTGTCCTTCGCCGCGGCGCTGGGGATGGTGGTCGGCGGCGCCCTGGCGGGGGGCTTTGTGGCCCTCTTCACCGGGGGGCTGCCGCTAGAGACCATGGACACCCTCTCCCGGCGGCTCAAGCTTTGGGCCACCGTCGCCTCCGTCGGGGGGCGCTGGTGGCCTTTCAAACCCTGGAGTCGGGGTTTGTGGAGGGCGAGCTGCGGTTCATGGTCCGGCAACTGATCCTGATCTGCGTGGCCTTCGCCGGGGCCCACCTGGGCCACGTGCTGGTCGCCACCGTCGCCGGGAAGGGCTGAGATGCGCTATCTGGCCGCCTTCCTCCTCGGGGTCATGGCGGGCATGGCCCTCGTGGTGCCCGTGGCGTCGCGGCGGGTGGAGCTCTTGGAGATCGAGCGCCGCGTCTTGCAGAGCGACCTGGACGACGCCCGCCGGAAGCTCAAAGACCTCGAGGAGGCCAGGAGCCGCTGGCAGGCCAGCCCGGTGGTGCGGGCCGTGTCGGTCAAGGTCTCCAACGTCTCCGATCGCTCCCTGCGGCTGAGGCTCGAGGAACGGCTCAAGCCCCTGGTGGCGGAACTGGTGGGGCGTGAGGTGCGCCGCCTGGATCCGGTTCTCATCGGGGCCGTGTTTGCCGACCGCACCCTGCGGGTGGGGGACAAGGAGTACGTCCCGGTCCTCCGCCAGGCCTTCGTGGGGGAAGAGATCCTCTTCGTGGTCGAGGCGCGGGAGGTGGCGAACCGCCGCCAGCCCGCCGCGGAACTCCGCCATGCTCACGGGTGGGAGTGAGAGGCCGCGCCGCCCCCGGGCGCGGTGCCGCTGCCCGGGGGCGCGCCGAACTCCTCAGCCCACACCGCTGCGATCCCGCTGGCGATGGCCTCGGCGAGGCGGGCGCGGAAGCCCTCTTTCAGCAGGTTGGCGCGGTCTCCCGGGTTGGTCAGGTAGCCGACCTCCACCGCCAGCGTGGGTACCGGGCTGTTGTCGAAGTAGTAGTGGTCGCGTTCCACGTCGGCGAGGTTGGGCTTGCCGGGCTGCGCGGTGGCAAGGGCCTGGCGGATGGCCCGGGCGAGGCGCCGGCCCTTCTCGCTCTTCTCCTGGAAGAGGACGAGGGTGCCGTCGGCGCCCGGATTGTCGGTGGCGTTGGCGTGTATGGCGATCAGCGCCCAGGCGTTGTGGGCGCGCGCGATGTCGATGCGCTTCTGCAGGTCTTCACGGTAGCTGGCGAGGCTTAATTCCACGTCGCGGTCGCGGGTGAGGACGGCCGGTATGCCCCGCCCCTCGAGAGCCGCCGCCAGTTTCAGGGCCACATCCAGGTTGATATCCTTTTCCATGACGGAGGCGTAATGGGCGCCGCTGTCGATGCCGCCATGGCCGGGGTC
>JBBITQ010000168.1:0-3629 GCA_037440685.1 Clostridiales bacterium | reverse complement strand
CGCTCTGGCGCACACGGGGGGATTGGTCCGACGCGCGGCGGCTCATGCGCGACACGCAGGCTTCGACGGCGGCGCGCCCGTCGCGCAGCCGGTGGCGCACGGCCGATTCCAGCGTCGCCGCCATGACGCCGAGATGGATGCTCAACTGCCGACGGTCGGGAGCGACGATCTCGGCGGCGGCGGACGGCGTCGGCGCTCGCACGTCGGCGGCCAGGTCGGCGATGGTGAAATCGGTCTCATGGCCCACCGCCGACACCGTAGGGATGGCCGATCCCGCCAGGGCCCGCGCCACCTCCTCGGCGTTGAAGGCCCACAGCTCCTCCATGGAACCGCCCCCGCGGCCGACGATGAGGACGTCCGCCCCGCCCCAGCGGTTTGCCAGGGCGATGGCCCGGGCGATGTCCGCGGGGGCCCGCTCACCCTGCACCAGGGCCGGCACGAGCACCAGATGCACGTTCGGATACCGGCGGCGCATCACGCGGATCATGTCGCGCAGGGCGGCGCCGGTGGGGGACGTGACCATGGCCACCCGCCGCGGCAGCACCGGCAGCGGGCGCTTGCGCGCCGGATCGAACAGCCCCTCGGCGCGCAGGCGGGCCTTGAGCTCCTCCAGGGCGCGGTAGAGCTCTCCCAGCCCCATGTGCTCGTCCCGCCACAACCGCTGGACGTACAACTGGTATTGGCCGTCCCGCTCGTAGACGCTGACGTATCCCTGGGCCACGACCACCTCGCCGTTCCGCAAGGGCTCCGCGGCCCCCCACCGCATCCCGCGCCGGATGCCATCCCGCCGGCTACGGAACATCACGCACCGCAGCGACGCGGCTTCGTCCTTGAGCGTGAAGTAAAGGTGCCCGGAGGGGTGATCCTTGAAATTGGAGACCTCGCCGCGCACCAGCACGTCCCGCAAATCAGGGCTGCCGTCGATGAGGAGCTTGATCCTCCCCGTCAGCTCCCGCACGCTGAGGATGGCGTCCGATCCGAACATCCCGCTAGGCCCCGAGGGCGGCGCTGGCCGCCTCCACCGTGTTCTCGAGGAGCATGGCGACCGTCATGGGTCCGACCCCGCCGGGAACCGGCGTCACCCAGCCTGCCACCTCGCGCACGCCGTCGAAGTCCACGTCACCCACCGTCCGGTCCCCCACGCGATTGATGCCCACGTCGACCACCACGGCGCCCGGCTGCACCATGTTCCGGGAAATGAGACCAGGCCGGCCTGCGGCTACCACGAGGATGTCGGCGCGCCGCGTGTGGGCACCCAGGTCCGGCGTGCGGCTGTGGCAGACGGTCACGGTGGCGTCGGCGTCCAGGAGCAGCAGAGCCATCGGCTTGCCGACGATGGTGGAGCGCCCCACCACGACCGCGTGCCGGCCGGCCGTCTCGATCCCCGCGCGGCGCAGCATGGCCATCACGCCCTTAGGCGTGCAGGCCACCAGCCCCGGCCGCCCCCGCGCCAACCGGCCCAGGTTGACGGGGTGGAACCCGTCGTCATCCTTCGCGGGATCGACGGCCCACCAGCGCTTCGAAGTCCAGGTGGCGCGGCACCGGCGCCTGGATGAGGATCCCGTGCACCGCCGGGTCGGCGTTCAGGTGGGCGATGAGGTCGCGCACCGCATCTGCCGGGACGTCCGCCGCCAGGCGGTACACCGCGGAGCGGATCCCCACCTCCGCCGCCGCCTTCTCCTTGTTGCGCACGTAAATCTGCGAGGCCGGGTCCTCGCCGATCAGGATCACGGCCAGGCCCGGCACCACTCCGCGTTCCGCTGCTAACTTGGCCACCCGGCGCGCGACTTCCTGCCGCACGGCGGCTGCCATTTCCTTCCCGTCCAGGACTTGCGCCGCGATGCCCCTCACCCCCCGACGCTCGGGTCGTCCCCGCCGCAGCACCCCAGCGCCGCCGTCTCCTGCCGGTCCGCCGCGGCCCCTTCCCGGTCCCGGACGAGCTGCCCCAGGATACCGTTGACGAAGCGCCCCGATTCGGCTTCGCCGTAGCGCTTGGCCAGCTCCACCGCCTCGTTGATGGCCACGCTCGCCGGGATGTCCGGTCGGTGGAGGATCTGGAACACGCCCAGCCGCAGGATGTTGCGGTCGACCACCGCCATGCGCGTCAGGCTCCACTCGCGGGCGTAGCGGGCAATGAGGGCGTCGATCTCCCCCTGCCTGCCCAGCACCCCCGCCACCAACTGGCGGGCGAACTCCGCGCTGTCGGAGGGCACCTCCTCATCCCGGCAGAGGTCTTCCAAGGCGCGCTCCGGCGCCGCCCCGACCAGGTCGACTTGATACAGAACCTTGAGCGCCAGCTCCCGCCCGAGCCTCCGGGACATCTCCCTATCGCCGCCCCTGTAGGATCTTGTCCAGCAACTCGGCCAGCCCCTCCTGGCCCTCGTCCACGCGGCTGCCCAGGACATAGCCGGCCGCCGTGAAAGCGGCGATGACGATGGCCCAGAAGAGGCCCACCGTCATCAGCAGCACCCCAAACAGGAAGCCGGCCGCGGCGCCGAGCAGCTTGCCCCGGTGGCGCGCCCACAACCGCTGCCACAACTCCCGCTCCACGCCTCCCACCTACTCCACTCGGCCGCGCCGGCCCTCGGCCGCCAGGTTCACCACGTCCATGCGGACCTGCGCCACCTCCACCCCGATCACGCCCCGGACGCTGCGGGCGATCTCCCGCTGCAGCGTGTCCGAGAGCTCCGGGATGTTCACGTCGGGGCTCACCCACGTCCTCAGGTAGACGCCGACGCGCCCTTCCGCCACCTCAGCCACGGCGCGCACCTCGCGCACGCCCCTCTGCAACCGGGCCACGCGCGCCACCAGGTTCTCCACCGTCTCCAGGGAGATGCGGACCTCGCCCAACTGGGCGTCGTGCACCACGTACCGGCCCGACCCGCGGCGGCGGAAGGCGAAATAAAGGAGGCGGACGCTGGCCACGAAGAAGACCGCGCCCGCCAGGCCTATCACCCACCTGCCGTTGGGGTCTTGGAGGACGGTGCGCACGTACTCCAACGGCACCAGCCACCCCGCAGCCAGGGCCACGAAAGCGGCGGAGAGGAACGTGAGCGCAAAGGTGTAAATCGTCAGGATGACGCGATCAAATATGCCCATCCCGGGCCCCCTCGCAAGGCCGTGCCCTTAGCGCACCCGGCCCTCCTTGTCCCCCTCATCGGGCGAGCCGAAGGAGACTCCCTGGACGTGGATGTTCACTTCCACCACTCGCAGGCCGGTCATCGACTCCACCGCCTGCCGCACGTTCTCCTGGATCTTCTGCGCCACGGTCGGTATGTTCATGCCGTACTGCACGATGACGAAGATGTCCAGGGCCGCCTCCCGCTCTCCGACCTGCACCTTCACGCCCCGGGAGAGATTCTTCCGCCCCAGCATCTCGGCTATGCCGCCTACCAGGCCGCCGCTCATGCCGGCGACCCCGTCCACCTCGCTCGCCGCGATCCCGGCGATGATCTTGATCACTTCTTCGGATATCTTGATGCCCTTCCCTACCGGTTCGATGGTCGCCTCCGCCGTCGCCATCTGCTCCTCGGCCATCTTTCCCATCCCCCATCTCTTAATTAGAGATCTGCGGCACCCCCAGCCGGCTGGCCTGGCCCTGCCGCGGCCGGGCGGAGGGACACCCCCGG
>JBBITQ010000167.1:974-3721 GCA_037440685.1 Clostridiales bacterium | reverse complement strand
ATCATGATCTAACCCCAAGCCTTGAGGTGTCCACTGAACCGGGGCAAGTTCGACAGCTCCTCGCCCCGGTGCTGCACGACGAAGCGCGGATCCTTGACGCCACTTTTGCCGCCCATGCGCTCGAGGTCGCTCTTCCAGCTATTACCATATGGCGGGTTGGAGAGCATGAAATCGAACTCGCGGCCGGGGAAGGCGTCGTTGGATAGGGTTGAATGCTCCGGTCCGCCGACGATGTTATCCGCCGCCTCGCCCTCGCCCTTCAAGAGCAGGTCGGCCTTGCAGATGGCGTAGGTCTCGGCGTTGATCTCCTGGCCGAAGAGGTGCACCGAGACCTGCTTGCGGCGTTCTTTGGCCAGTTGCAAGAGGGTCTCCTCGGCCACCGTGAGCATCCCGCCCGTGCCGCAGGCGCCGTCGTAGAGCAGGTAGGTGCCGGATTGGATCCGGTCGGCGATCGGCTCGAAGATCAGGCGGGCCCTCAGCCGCACGGCGTCGCGCGGGGTCCAGTGCTCCCCGGCCTCTTCGTTGTTCTCCTCGTTGAAGCGGCGCACCAGCTTCTCGAAGATGGTGCCCATGGCGTCAAGGCCCGGCAGCCGGACGGTTCCGTCGCTGTTGAGCACAGGGTACGGACTCAGGTTGATGGACGGGTCGAGGAACTTCTCGATGAGCGTGCCCAGGGCGTCTGCTCTGGCCAGGCGGGGGATCTGGTTGCGGAACTCGAAGTTGCCGATGATCTCCTGCACGTTGGGCGAGAAGCCATCCAGGTAGCGCGGAAGTCCGCCTCCAGTTGCTGGCGGCTCGAGCGTGCTCGGAGGTCGCGTAGCGTGAACTTCGAGGTGTTGTAGAACGCCTGTCCGGCCGCCTGGCACAGGGCGGTGTTGGTCGGCTTCCCGGTAGACTGTTTGCCTCGCGGCATTTTTTCGCCCTCCGCAAATAATGCGAAGCCCGCTACGGCCCAGCGTCGCCAAAATCTGGTGCCTACGCCGAAACGTTGACATTTTTTCGCTATATGGTCAACGTCTCCTGCCGTTGGTCAGGCATTTCCAGGAAACATGAGAGCATGGCTGCATTGAAGCCGGGCCGCCATCTATGCCTGCCGGGCAGGAGTCTATCCCCTGCCGGGCAGGAGGCCGGTGACCATGACCACCGCGATGGCTGCCGGAACGAGGTAACGGATAGCCGCCGGCCAGAGCCGTCCCAGGGGGAAACGGTCCGCTCCCTGCAGGATCTCGTCGGCGGCAGAGCGGGCACCCCAGACCCAGCCGACGTAGACGGCTGTCAGGAGCCCGCCGAGCGGGAGGAGGATGTTGGAGGCCAGGAAGTCCGCGGCTGCGAGGAGAGGCATCCCGGCGAGCCGCATGTCGTTCCACGGGCCTTGGGAGAGGGCTGAGGGGATTCCGAGGAGGAAGGCGGCCGTTCCCGCCAGGACCGCGGCGGCCCGTCTCGGCATCCTCCGTTCCTCCGCCAGTGCCGCCACCACCACCTCAAGCATGGAGATCGACGAGGTGAGGGCGGCGATGACGAGCATGACGAAGAAGATGGTGCCGAAGAGGCCTCCGGCCGGCAGGGCGTTGAACACGGCGGGGATGGCGACGAAGGTAAGACTGGGGCCGGCCTCCATCGGCAGGCCGAAGGCGAACAGGGCGGGCACGATCGTGAGGCCGGCCAGCAGGGCGACCATGGTGTCGGCGGCCACCACCCACCCGCTGGTCGAAGGTATGTCGCTGTTGCGCCCCCGATAACTTCCGTAGGTGATCAGTGCCCCCATACCGAGGCTCAGGCTGAAGAAGAGCTGGCCCAGGGCCTTCAGGACCGTGCCGGGACCGAGATGGCTCCAGTCTGGCCGCAGGAACCAGGCCACCCCGGCCGCCGCCCCCGGGAGCGTCCAGACGCGGACCAGAAGAACCAGGAGGATGAGGAAGAGGCCCGGCATCAGGATCCGGTTCCATCGTTCCAGGCCGCGTGCCACGCCGAGGATGACCACCGCGACCGTCATGGCCATGAAGGCCAGGTGGAAGCTGATGGCCGTGGCCGGCTCAGCCGCCAGCGCTTGGAATGTGCGGGCCAGGCTTTCGCTGCCCAGGCTGGCGAGGCGCCCCGAGGCCGCCAGGAAGACGTACCCCGTAGCCCAACCGGCGATCACCGAATAATAGGAGAGGATGAGGAAGCTGGTGGCGACCCCCAGAGCGCCCACCAGGGGCCACTTGCTGCAGGGCGTCAGCATGCGGAACACGCCCAGGCAGTTACGCTGGCAGTGGCGGCCGAGAGCGACCTCTGCCATCACCGCCGGCACCCCTACGAGGAGAACGAGGAGGATGTATACGACCACGAACGTGCCGCCGCCGTTCTGGGTGGCGACGATGGGGAAGCGCCAGATGTTGCCGAGCCCGATGGCGGCCCCTGCCGTGGCCAGGATGAAGCCCAGCCTGGACTGCCAGTGATCCCGTTTCTCCGCGCTCACCGTATCCCCCCAGCAGATATCTTCCTTTTAGGAGAGATCGGCGTCACCGGCGGGTGCCGTTTAGCAGGAAAATATTGACACATGTCGAAGGGGGAGGTATGACCTGCCGACCCCTGGTCTCCGTGAGCGTGGCTTTCGCCGCCGGTATTGCCGCCGCCAGCATCGTGGGCGGGTCGGTTCCCGCCTGGTGGGCGGCTGCCGGCGCCTGCCTCGTGTTATCGGTCGCGGCCTCGGGCTCGCGTGCCGGGTCATGGCTGTTGGTGGTGGCTTGCGCCTGTGCCGGGGGTGT
>JBBITQ010000167.1:0-964 GCA_037440685.1 Clostridiales bacterium | reverse complement strand
CCTGTTCCGCCTTAACGACGCCGCGGTGGATGGCGGCCTGCGGTCGCTCGTGGGGCAGGGGGTGGTGGCGCGTGGGACCCTCGCGGGCGAACCGGTCCGCGGAGGCGCGGGCTGGCGCGTTCCCATGCGCCTCGATCTGATACAGCACCGGGGGCGGTGGCGGCGCGCGGCTGCCCTGGTCCTCCTCCGCGCGCCCGAGCGGCCCGGGCGGTACGGCGACGGGGTGGAGGTGGTCGGACATCTCCAGGAACCCGAGCCGGCCCGCAACCCCGGGGAATTCGACTACCGGCTCTACTTGCGCCGGCGGGGGATGGCTTTCATCCTGGCTCCCGCTCGTGGCTCCGTCTCCGCGGTGCGCCGCCTCCCCGGGAGGCGCGGCGGTAACCCCGTGGTGGCCCTCGCTCTGGCCTGGCGGGGCCGTTGCGAGGCGGTGATCGACGCCACGCTCCCCCCTGCGCGGGCGGCGCTGCTCAAGGGGCTCGTCCTTGGCGACCGGGCGGAGATCGATCCCGACGTCGCGGAGGCTTTCAGGTTGGCCGGGCTGAGCCACGTGCTCTCGGTATCCGGCCTGCACGTGGGCTTCGTCGCTGGCTTTCTGCAGGCGGCGGTTGGCCTCCTGCCGCTGGGCGCGGTGCCCAGGCTGGCCCTCGTCCTGGCCGCACTCCTCATCTACGTGCTGATGACCGGGGCCGGCCCGCCGGTTGTCCGGGCGGCGGTGACGTTTGCCGCCTGGACCGCGGCGCGCCAGTTGGGCCGGCCGGCGGACGGCCTGAACCTCCTCGGGCTCGCCTTCCTGACCATTCTGGTCCTGCGGCCCGCCGCCCTGTTCGACCCGGGGCTACAGTTATCGTTTGCAGCCACGGTCGGGCTCATCCTGCTGACGCCTGCCGTGGGGGCGGCTATCGCCGCCGGGTTGCGGCCCGTGTGGCCGGGCGGGCCGCCAGGCTGGCTCGTCAGCGCGCTG
>JBBITQ010000166.1:1771-3727 GCA_037440685.1 Clostridiales bacterium | reverse complement strand
TCCTGCTAACTCCTTAGGGCTATCCCTTTTTTACACACAATACCGGACACAACTCTTTCGACGGGTTTGCCTTTGTCAAATGGGGTGTAAATCGTGGTCCTAATGGTCAATCATATAATCGCGTAGGTTGGCAAACTTCAATAGATCGTGGTAAACGAAGCGGATGCAGCGTCAGCCGCCAACCGGAGCCATGCGGGCGCGCGGCCTGCCCCGGCCCCATTCCCCCACCCCCGATGGCGGTGCTCCCCTCCCCGCAGATCCACCTTGAGCCATCACGCACCGCCACCCCGCCCATGGAAAACTGGATGCCAAGTATTGACAGCTTATCATTTCGCCCCATATAATGGACGCGAAACTGGTATTACCTGGAAGGCGGTGCCGGACATGCGCGAACGCTGGCATCTCCTACTGGCGGCCGTCGTGGGTCTGGCCACGGCGGTCTACGTCTACGACGTCACGGCCCCAGCGGGGATTCAGGTACCGGTGGTCGTGGCGGCGCAGGACATCCCGCCCTTCACGCGCATCGAAGCCGGGATGGTGAAGCTCGTAACCCTGCCCGAAGCCGCCGTCCACCCCAACGCCCTGCGCGACACGGGCAAAGCGGTCGGACAGCTCGCGATCGTCCCGATCCAGCAAAAGGAGCAGATCCTCGGCGCAAAGCTCGCGGGCGCCAGAGGAAGCGGCCTGGCCGCCGCGCTGGGCGAGGAGGAGATGGCCATGTTCGTCCCCCTGGAGACCGGGCGCTACCCGGCATCTTTCCTCTCACCGGGCCAGCGCGCGGACCTGGTCTTCGTCGCACCGACCCGTCCGGGCACGCCCGGCTTCTCGCGGCTCCTCCTGTCAGGCCTGCGCATCCTGCAAGTGGAACGGGACAAGCTGCAACCTTTCGGAGACCCGAACGGTGGCCGTCTGGCCGGCATCACCGTGGCCGTGCGGCCGGACCAGGCCGAGCGCATCGCCTACGCCCTAGAACACGGTCGCGTCCACGTGCTGGCCAGCGGCAGCGGAACATCCCGCACCGGATCAGGGGTGACGTGGGAGAACCTGTTCCACCCGTCGCCCCATCCCTCGCCTGCTCTGGAGGCACCCGTCACCCTGCGGCAGGACGCTCCCGTCGTGGAAGGGGATGAATCGGCCGAATGACCGCCGCGTTCACACCAGCCACGGCTTTCATCATCGGCGCCGACGACTTCCTTGCCTCCGCGCTCCGCCAACACGGCATCGAGGTGCTGGGCCAGGTGGCTGCGCTGGAGTTCTTCCTGCCCCTGTCACAATCATGCCCCGCGCGCTACATCATCCTCGTGGACGGAGCGGGGGGCCGTGACACCGCCGCCGCGCTGGCCAAGCTGCGGATCCTGGCGCCGCAGGCCGAACTGGTGGTGCTCGGACAGGGTGCGCCCGCCGAGGCGTCCCTGGCCTTTCACCCGCCCTTCGACTACGGGGCCATCGCGGCCGCCCTGTCCGGCGCCCGCCCGATCCCGCCGGCACCGGCCGGGGCTGCCGCCAGCACGGCCCCGCCCGCCCCCTTCCCGTGGATCGACCGTCTCGGCACGGCGCCCACCCCACCGCGTAGCCAGAACGGGCACCTGGGCGGGGCGGGCAGGCCCGCGCCCTTGCCCACACTCTCCGGGCTATGGAGGGAAAGGGAGCCGTGTCCGGCCACATCGGGCAGCAAGCCGCTCCTGGTTCCCATCGTCGGCGCCAAGGGCGGGGTGGGGCGCAGCTTCATCGCCGCCAACCTGTCTTTGGCCGCCGCCTACCGCGGACACGCCCGGGTCCTCCTCCTGGACATGGATTTCTCGGTCGGGGATGCCGCGGTGCACCTCGATATGGCCGGCCTCCGCGGGTTGGTGGACCTCATCCCCCACCTCGACTCCCTCGACCCGGACGTTTTCGCCCGTCACGCCGGGCGGCACGCCTCCGGGCTGCACTTCCTGGGCGGGCCGGACCGGGCCG
>JBBITQ010000166.1:1045-1742 GCA_037440685.1 Clostridiales bacterium | reverse complement strand
CCCGAGCATGTCGGGCGGCTGCTCCGTTGGGTGCTGGCCCACTACGACTTCATCGTCGCCGATACGGGGCCCGACCTCGCCGACGAGCGCCTCCGCCCGGTCCTGGAGAACGCCTCCTGCGCCGTGCTGCTGACCACCATGGACGCCGCCTCCTTGCGCCAGGCGCGCCTCACCCTGGAGGTCCTGGAGCAGCGCGGCCTGCCGCGGGAGAAGATCTTTCTCGTCATCAACCGCCTCGTCCGCGACACTGCGCTGCGCCCTGACGAGGCGCGGCGCATCCTCGGCCTCCACCCCGCCGCCGCGGTCCCCGAAGACCGCCGGCTGGTGGAAGCGGCCATCGCCGCTGGCAGGCCTGCGATGGAAGCGGACCGCAAACACCCGGTATGCCAGAGCATCGGGCGGCTCCTGGAACTGATCTCCCCCGGCAATGCCGCCGCCGGAGAGGCGCATCCCCCCGGCATCATCGGGCGGCTCCTGAAGCAGGCGTTCCACCGCGCGTGAGGGAGGTGCCGGACACGGTGTACCACTCCGACCGCCCAGACCTTGAAGCGCTGCTGCAGTTGGTTCGCGACAGGCTGCGGGAACACGCGCCGCTCCTCCGCAGCGCCCGCACGGAACCATCGGCACGGCGCCACTTGCGCGAACTGGTTGTACACGTCCTGGCCCGCGAGGGGCTGGCCACCGGCCGGAGCGAGCG
>JBBITQ010000166.1:0-1028 GCA_037440685.1 Clostridiales bacterium | reverse complement strand
AAGCTGGCCGACCTCATCTGCGACGAACTGGCTGGGCTCGGCCCCATCGAGCCCTATATGAGGGATGAAGAGGTCACCGAGATCATGATCAACGGCCCGTACACGGTCTACGTCGAGCGCAACGGCGTGATCGAGCTCACGCCGGCCAGTTTCCGCAGCCCCGAACATCTCGAGGACGTGATCCAGCGCATCGTGGCACCGTTGGGCCGCCGGATCGATCAGGCCAACCCCTTCGTCGACGCCCGGCTGCCCGACGGCTCCCGCGTCCATGCCATCATCCCGCCCCTGGCCCGGGGCGGGCCGTACCTGACGGTACGCAAGTTCCGCCGGAGGCTCCTCACCCCGGAGGACCTGGTGGCCGCGGGCACCTGTACTCAGGAGATGATCGACTTTCTCGGCCTGGCGGTCAAGGCGGGGTGCAACCTGGTGATCTCCGGCGGCACCGGCTCCGGGAAGACCACCACCTTGAACGCCCTCTCGCGGTTCATCCCTCCGGCGGAGCGGGTCGTGACCATCGAAGACGCGGCCGAGCTCATCCTGCAGCAGCAGCACGTCGTGGCCCTCGAGGCCCGGCCTGCCAACATCGAGGGGAAGGGAGAGGTCACCATCCGCACCCTCCTCCGCAATGCCCTGCGCATGCGGCCGGACCGGATCATCATAGGCGAGGTCCGCGGCCCCGAGGCCTTCGACCTCCTGCAGGCGCTGAACACCGGCCATGCGGGCAGCATGACCACCATCCACGCCAACAGCCCGCGCGACGCTGTGAACCGGCTCGCCTCCATGGTGCTGACCGCGGCCGAGGACCTGCCCTTGCCAGCCGTCATGGGCCAGTTGGGCTCATGTATCCACCTCATCGTCCAGCAGTCCCGGCTGAGCGACGGCACGCGCCGCATCATCAGCATCGCGGCGGTGGAGGAAGGCCACGACGGCCCCCGCATCCGCGAATTGTACCGGTTTCGCATAGAAGGCATGAGCGCCTCCGGTCAGGTCACCGGCACCTTCTGCCGCACCGGCCTCCCTGTCCCGCG
>JBBITQ010000165.1:3316-3729 GCA_037440685.1 Clostridiales bacterium | reverse complement strand
GCCTCCTAAAACGTCCCCATTGTCCTCCGGCATGGCTACGGTTAGATTTGAGGTAGCCGGTGATCGCCGCCTGTGGGGGAGGAAGGCGGTATGAAGAAAGTCGTCAGCGTCAGCCTGGGCTCGCCCACGCGCGACCACACCGTCCGCGTCCAGCTCCTGGGAGAAGAGGTGGAGATCGAACGGCGTGGCACCGGCGGGGATGTCAAGCAGGCTGTCGCTCTCATCCGGCAGCTCGACGGCCACGTGGATGCTTTCGGCCTCGGCGGCATAGACCTCTACTTGGTGGCTGGTGGCCGTCGTTACGTGATCCGTGACGCGCGGCGGATCGCCGCCGCAGCCCATAAGACCCCCATCGTCGACGGCAGCGGTCTGAAGAACACCCTGGAGCGGCGGGTGGTGGAGTGGATCCAGAG
>JBBITQ010000165.1:0-3298 GCA_037440685.1 Clostridiales bacterium | reverse complement strand
GGGGATAGTTCCGCTACGCGGCAAAACCGTCCTCTTGGTATCCGCGGTCGATCGCTTCGGGATGGCGGAAGCCCTGCACAACGCCGGCGCCCGTCTCGTTATGGGCGACATGATCTTCGGCCTGGGCATCCCCTATGCGATCCGTTCACTGCGGACGTTGAATGTGCTGGCGTGGCTGCTCCTCCCCATCATCTGCCGGGTTCCCTTTCAATGGATCTATCCCACGGGCGAGAAGCAGGAGAAGGTGACGGGCGGAGAGAAGTACGCCCCGTACTTCGCCGAGGCTGACGTCGTCGCAGGCGATTTCCACTTCATCCGCCGTTATATGCCGGCGGACCTGCGGGGCAAGGTCGTGCTCACCAACACGGTCACCGGCCAGGACGTTTCCCTGTTGAAAGAGCGCGGCGTCGCCACGCTCATCACCACCACGCCCGAGTTGAACGGGCGATCCTTCGGTACCAATGTCCTGGAAGCCGTGCTCGTGGTGCTTGCCGGGCGCAGGCCGGAAGAACTCACCCCTACCGATTACGAACAGCTCCTGGACCGAATCGGTTTCCGCCCGCGCGTAGAGGTCTTGAACCCCTGACGGGAGGTCGCCGATGGCGGGCAAGTTCGGTTTTATCGTCCATCCCCCCGATTGGGGTGACGTGGCCAGCAGATCCCCGCTCGCATCCTGGTTCCGGCGACGCCTGGCGGAGGCGGTGCGGTCTCGCTTCCCGCCCAGATGCCTGTCCCACGTAGGGGGCGTATGCTCCCCCTGGAACGAAGCCGAAGGGTGGCTGGTCGGCGTTCCCCTCACCGGTCGCCAGATGCTGTCGTTGCCCGAAGCCAGGGTGGTCGCCAAGGTCGTCGCGGCCGGGCGTCTGGCGGAGCGCCAGGGGGCGCGGATAATCGGGTTGGGCGGGCTCGCGGCGCTCGTCGGCGATGGGGGTCGCGCCGTTGCCGCACGCCTTGAGGCCGGAGTGACGAACGGGATCAGCTACCATGTGTATGCGACCGTCGAGAGCGCCAAGCGGGGTGCGGCCTTTCTGGACATCGACTTGGCGGAGGCGGAGGTCGCGGTAGTCGGCGCCACGTCTCCCGCTGGCCGTGCTTGTGCCTTGCTGATCGCCGAGGAATGCCGCAACCTGACCCTCGTCGGGGGAAGCGAGCCGGGCCTGGAGGCGCTGGCGCGGGAGGTCCTGCGGGAAACGGGGCTGTCGGCACAGATATCCACTGACCTCAAGAAAACCGCATCCCGAGCCGATGTAATCATTGCGGCCTCCGACGCCATGGATGCCCCGGTCCCGCCGGAAGACGTCAAAACAGGGGCAGTCCTCTGCGACGTGGGTTGGCGGCGGCGGGCTGCGCGGACGGTGGCGGAGGCTCGCGATGACGTCCTCGTCATCGAAGGCGGGGTGGTCGACGTACCGGGCAATGTGAACTTCGGAGCCGACTTCGGTCAGCCCCCGGAGTCTTGCACGGCCCCCATGGCGGAGACGATCGTTCTGGCCTTGGAAGAACGCTACGAGGACTACACGCTCGGCCGGGACTGTCCCCCCGAGCGTGTCCGTGAAATCGCCCGCTTGGCTCGCAAACACGGTTTCCGCCTGTCCGGCCTGCGGGGTTGCGGCCGCGTCTTGACGCAGGAAGAGATGGAACGGATCCGGGCGAATGCCCGCGAGCGTCGTGGTCGGCCCCGGTCCTACCCAAGCCTTGACAATGGGAAGGCGGGGTAGATAGAATAAGTGGAGCCATCGGCCCGGTCCGGGACTGCAAACCTTTTCCGGTTGCTGATGGTTTTCCTATTGGGAGTGGAAGCGCGGATGGATCAACAGGAAGTGCTCCTCACGCCCGAGGGTTTGAGGAAGCTGGAGCAAGAGCTGGAATACCTGAAATCCGTGAAGCGGCGCGAAGTCGCGGAACGGATCAAGGTAGCGCGGGAGTTCGGAGACATCTCGGAGAACTCTGAGTATGACGAAGCGAAGAACGAGCAGGCGTTCGTCGAGGGGCGGATCATTGCCCTCGAGAAGACCCTGCGCCATGCCCGCGTGATCGACGGCGACGACGTCAACCCTAACCAGGTCAACGTCGGCTCGAGGGTTAAGCTGAAAGACGTCGCGACCGGCGAGGTCTTCGAGTATGCGATCGTGGGCTCCAGCGAGGCCGATCCCCGACAGAACCGGATCTCTTACCAGTCTCCTGTGGGACGTGCGGTGATGGGGAAGGCTGCAGGAGCGGTGGTGGAGGTGCGGCTCCCGGGTGGGATCGCCCGCTACGAAATCGTCGGCGTGAGCCGGTAGCACCGGCGCAATTCCGGAAAGGGATGGATCGGCCAGGCTTGCTGTGCAGGCCTGGCCGAATTCTTGGAGGTGGCCCGGGAGTGGGCGGGGAAGAAAACGAACTGATCGCGGCCAGGTTGCGCAAGCTGGAACGCTTCAGGCAGCACGGGATGGACCCGTTCGGAGAGCGCTTCCCGCGCACCCACCGAGCCGCCCAGATCACGGCGGACTTCGTGGCGCTGGACGGCGCCAGCGTGCGGATCGCGGGGCGCATCATGGCGGTGCGCGGCCATGGGAAGGCCACCTTCGCCGACCTGCAGGATTTCTCCGGCAGGATCCAGATCTACGCCCGCCAGGACGTGATGGGCGAGGCGTCTTATGGGCTGTTCACCGAGCTCGACATCGGCGATGTCATAGGCGTCGTGGGCAAGGTCTTCCGCACGCGGCGGGGGGAGATCAGCGTAGAGATCCAGGAGTGGCGACTCCTGGCCAAGTCGCTCATCCCCCTGCCGGAGAAGTGGCACGGCTTGAAGGATGTCGATCTGCGGTACCGACAGCGGTACTTGGATCTGATCGTGAACCCGGAGGTGCGGGAGACCTTCGTGGCGCGGAGCCGCATCGTGTCGGCCTTGCGACGGTTCCTGGACGAGCGGGGTTTCCTGGAGGTCGAGACCCCGATGATGCATCCCCTGGCTGGGGGTGCGGCAGCGCGGCCCTTCGTCACCCACCACAACGCCCTCGACCTCAACTTGTACCTCCGTATCGCTCCGGAGCTTTATTTGAAGCGACTCGTCGTGGGCGGGATGGAGAAGGTCTACGAGATCGGCCGCGTGTTTCGCAACGAGGGGATCTCGACGCGCCACAACCCCGAGTTCACCATTCTCGAGCTGTACGAGGCCTTTGCCGATTACACTGACATGATGGCGTTGACGGAAGAGATCTTCACCCATGTGGCCCTAGAGGTGCGAGGTACCCTCCAGGTCCGCTTCCTGGGGCACGATATCGACCTGGCCCCCCCGTGGCGCCGGCTGTCGATC
>JBBITQ010000164.1:0-3749 GCA_037440685.1 Clostridiales bacterium | reverse complement strand
CCGCGCCAGGCTGATGGCGTACTGGATGTCTTGGGGGGAGAGGGCATGCCCCTCCGACAACAGGTGGAAAAGCCGCCGGAACAGCTCCTCGGCTTTCTCGGCGGCCTCCGCCTCGCCGCTGATGATCAGCTCGTCACCGCGGCTCCAGATCTCGACATTCAGGCTCTTCTCCGCGCTCTTCAGGTGCTCGTCGTGCTGGCCGAAGACGATGCGCGCCTGCTCGTTGTCGGCGATGACGAGCCTCCGCCTCTCACGGCCGTCGCCTGCCAAGATGCTCCGTAACCCTCCCCTGCGCCCCCGCACCCGCCGGCCGGAACCGGCCGATGTCCTCCTCCGTCTCGAGCATGACCCTGACGCCGACGAGGCGCCGGTCCAACTGGACCACTTGCGCACTCTCTTTGAGTATGTGCGCGCTGACGGGCACCTCTTCCAGGATACGCCGCCTCGCCTCGACCTGAGCGCGCCGCACCGCCTCCGACTGGGTGATGTCATCCACCCGGCGGATCACCTTGTGATATCGAAGAAGTTTAAATTCGACAGGGATTGCGATATTCCTCCATTCCCGCGGGCGCACGATGGTCTCTTCGACCTGGTAATCGTCAAAGGGTACGCGCCGCCATCCGGAAACCACAACGGGCTTGCCCAGGATCTTCACGATCCGGCGCACATAGGCGTCGCCCGTGCGCACCGGCGTCTCCATGCGGAGGGGCACCTCGGCGTAAGCATCATACCACACCCGGGCGCGCACCACCCCGCGCGCCCGCACCAGGAGCGGCGGGGACACCCTGTCCCCCGGCGGAACGTCGCCCTCCGCAGGGCCCACCATCCCGCGGACGAGGATCTGACCGCGCCGCACCGTCTGGCCCTCGCGCACCAACCCCTCACCCCGGAGCACCAGGAAGTGGGTGATCAGGCCGTCCTTGGCCGCGACGATGTCGCCGGGCGCCTCCTCGGGCCGGCGATCGGCCGGGAGGACCGTCCGCTCCGCCACCTCCACCACCGCCTTGGTACCCTGGAAGTAGACGCCGGCCCATCCGAGGCGAGGAATGATGGCCGGCAACTCCTCCCCCACGCGGTCGGGATCGATCCGGCCCTTCCACGCCCCCGGCCGCAGGCCGAGCCGGGCGAGAGCGGTCAGCACCGCCTCCTCGGGGACTTCCTTCAAGCCCCTGACCTCGATGAACCAGACGAATCCGGACAGGAGATAGAAGCAGGCCAGGAGGACCAGCCCGCCGGCCAGGAGGACGCGGCGGCCCGCCGCCCGGCGCCATGCGAAAGGGAAGCCGCGGCGCCTCAGGATGCGGACCCGGCAGCGCGACCGGTGGACGATGGGCCGGATGCGGCGAAAGGCCTCTATACCCATCTTCAGGTGGAGTTCCCCGTCGCGCCAGCGCACGTCCCAGAAATAGATGCCGTTGGCCACCGCGAGGTTCAGGAATCGCTCCGGCCGCGCGCCGGCCACCCGCACCTCCAGATATCCCAACAGGTAGAACAAGAGGCCCAGCGCCATGGCTCAACCTATCCGCTGAAAGGTGATGGCATCGAGGAGGCCCGTGACGGTCAGCTCCTCTTCGTGGATGACGCCGATGACCAGGTCCTGACCGGTGATCAGGATCCGGCCCTTGTTCATGCCCACCAGGACGCGCTCGGGGGAATAGTGGACGACGCCGCGGTGGTTCTCCACGGTCACCTGGAGGTCGCCCAGGACGGTGACGCGGGGGAGGTCCATGATCACGTCCTTGGGCATCTCGAGCGTGGCCGCCAATCTCTGGCGCCAGGACGGACGGCGGGGACCGGCACCGGGCACGGGCCTCCCTCCTTCAAGCTCGAATGTATGCTCCCGGGGCGGCGTTTATGGCGGCAGTCCGGCACCACGGGGCGGCCGGGGAACCACGATATCCTGGCGCTTTCCGCTACAATAAAGCCGGGAAGGGGGATGGGGGCGATGGTCTTCGCCGACCGCAGCGATGCCGGGAGACGTCTGGCCAGGCGTCTGGAGCATCTCAGGGGCAAGGCCGGCGTGGTGCTCGGCATCCCCCGCGGCGGGGTGGTGGTGGCAGCGGAGATCGCCGCGGCGCTCGGCTGGCCCCTGGACGTCGTCATCGCCCGGAAGGTGGGCGCGCCCTTCAACCCCGAGCTGGCCCTGGCCGCCGTGGCGCCCGGCGGGGTGCTGCATGTCAACAGGGAACTGGCAGATCACCTCCGACTCCGCGCCGAGGACCTGGCCCCCCTCGTCGCCGCCCAACTGCGCGAGATCGAGCGGCGTCTCCGCCTCTACCGCGGGGGCCGACCGCCCCTCAACCTCGCGGGCAAGGTGGCCGCCCTCGTCGACGACGGCGTCGCCACCGGCCTCACCGTGGCAGCCGCGGCGGAAAGCGTCCGCCGGGCCGGGCCGACGTCCCTCGTGCTCGCGGTCCCGGTGGCCTCGCGCGAGGCCTTGGACATGCTGCGCCCGCTGGCGGACGAGATCGTATGCCTGCAGGCACCCGACGACTTCTACGCCGTCGGCGAGTTCTACCGCGATTTCCGCCAGGTCACCGACGAGCAAGTGATCGCGTTGCTGGCCGCGGGGGTGGCGCGCCAGGAGGCCCGGGAAGGGCCGGGGAACGCCGGGCCGCCGCCCCGCATACGGTAGTCGACCCGATCATGCTCGCCGCCGGCGGCGTAGCCTCCCCACGCCAGCAACAAGGGGTTGCAGACCGGGGCCGGAGACGGTGACCACCCCACGCTCCGGGTCCACGATGGTCACCGTTGTCAACCGAACCGTGACGCGCCGTCCTTCCCGCCCCAAGTCCGGCCCGGGCCAGGGTCCGGCCGCGACGAACAAGCGCCGGCCATCGGGAGAGAAGATGATCCGCCCCGCGCCCGCCTTCAACCCGGCGGCCACTGCATGCTGCGGCCGCCCAGGAGGTGGAAGTGGAGGTGGTAGACGGTCTGGCCGCCCGCCGGCCCGCAGTTGTTCACCACCCGGAACCCGTTCTGCAGCCCGGCCTCGCGGGCCAGGTTCCGGGCCGTGATCAGGATGTGGCCCAGGAGGCCGGCGTGCGCGTCCTCGGCCGCCTCCAGCGACGGGATGTGCTCCTTGGGGATGATGAGAAGGTGCACGGGCGCCTGGGGGTGGATGTCCCGGAACGCCATCACCCGGTCGTCCTCGTACACCACCTGGCTGGGGATTTCCTTGCCCGCGATGCGGCAGAAGATGCAATCGGCCAGGGTGGCACCTCCTCCCCGCTCTGGCTCTTATAGTCCCCTTTGGGCAGCGGTACACTTCGGCACGGCCGTGCCAAAGTCCTGCCAGGCCCTGGCTATCCCGACGCCCGGGCGGCATGGCTCCGGCTGCGCTCGTCCCAGCGTTCCAGGGCCAGCTCGATGAGGCGGGTGATGAGCCGGTCGTATGGCAGGCCGCTCGCCTCCCAAAGCTTGGGATACATGCTCACGGCCGTGAAACCGGGAATGGTGTTGATCTCGTTCACCAAGAGGCGGTCGCTCCCCCGTTCCAGGAAGAAATCCACCCGTGCCATGCCGGCGCAATCCAGGGCGAGAAAGGCCTTGACGGCCAGCTCCCGCACCGCCGCGGCCACCTCGGCGCTCACCGGGGCGGGTATGAGGAGGCGGGTCTCCGCGCTGGCGTACTTGGCCTCGTAGTCGTAGAACTCCCGGGCGGGGACGATCTCCCCGGGCACCGACGCCTCCGGCTCGTCGTTGCCCAGGACGCTGCACTCCAGTTCCCTGGCGTCCACCCCCCGCTC
>JBBITQ010000163.1:0-3762 GCA_037440685.1 Clostridiales bacterium | reverse complement strand
ACTAGCAGGTTGCTGGTGCAGTCGGCAGAGCAACCCTGGGCCTGGGGGCGGTGCGCTGGGCTCAAGCGCACCGCCCCCCGGATCCAGGGATTTGCATCATCGCTGTTGGGCGAAGAAAGCGGGGTCGACGATCTCCAGCCGCGCCTGCCTCACCAACCGCTCCACGAACTGGGCGAAGGTCCGGGCTTGCGCGCTCATGTCCCCGTCTCCAGCCACCCGCTGCTGCAAGGCAGCCATGTCCATGATCAGCAGGTACTGCTGGGGCGCCACCTCGCTCCAGTAAGCCTCCTCATCGACCCCGGCGGCCGCGAGGGCCGCGATCAGCCCCTTCACCGCGGCCATGTCGGGAAGCTTGCCCGTGCGGTAGAGCTGGCGGTGCTGGAAGGCCATGTCCACCGCCTGCTGGCGCGGGAAGCCGACGCCGAGGCGCTCCGCCTCGCGCACTATGAGGCGGTTGCGCACGAGGGTGTCCAGCGCCTGCCGCCGCTGCGCGGGGTCGATGTTGGGGACCGCGTCCATGAGCACGAGCTGGATGGCGATGTCCCTCTGCGTGATGGGGACGCCGTCCAACCGGGCCACGATCGGCGACGCCGGTACCGCCGGCTTCTCCTCCAGGAACATGGCCTGAAAGGCACGCACGCTCCCGAGCGCCACGGCCGTGAAGACCAGCAGGGCCACCGCGGCGTAGACCGCCATCAGGGAGGTTTCACGCGCTCTCACCAAGGCACCACCATTTCAAGATTCGCGATCCTGCAGCCACACGCCAAGAGGCACCCCTTTCCTTAGAGGTGCCTCTGGAATGCGCCGCGCCTCTAGCCCCGCCCTCAGATCCGGCGGCCGCCAGCGAGCTGTTGCTCCGCGAGTTGGATCATGCGCCGGACCATCTGGCCGCCGATCTTCCCGCCGATCTTCCCGCCGATGCGACCGGCGTCACGGGCGCGGATGTCGCCATTATAGCCTCTGCTGAGCGGGATGCCGAGTTCCTGGGCGACCTCGAACTTGAAGTTGTCGATCACCTGCTGGAACTGGGCCTCGTCCCGGATCTGGTCGGGGAAGTGCGCCAGCTCCTCCGCCACTTCAAACTTCAACTGGTCGAGATTCACGCCGGCGATGGTGCCATTGCGGGCCACGTTACCACCTCCTGCGCCTATTCTGCGGCGCACGGAGAAAACAATGCCCAGCAATTAATGCGCCACCTGACAATGATGCTTTTCGCCATTTTTGGCGGCATCAATGCGCATTTCAGCCGACCGCCGAAGCCCGGAAACCGGGGTGATGCTCGCGCAGCGTGCGGGCGCAACGCGAGCACACCTCGGGATAGTCGGCCTCCCGCCCCACGGTCTCGCTGTACGTCCAGCAGCGAGGGCACTTCTCCCCCCGCGCCGGAAGGACCTCCACCGCCAGCCCGCGCACGTTCCCGGCCGGGTAGAGGCGCGACCAGGCCCCCGTCTCTTCCCCGGCCTCGGGCGCAGGCCCCACGGCCATCTCCGCCTGGGATACCCTGAGCAACGCCGCCAGGTCAGTGCCGAACGCGGCCAGCACCTCCGCCAGGGCGCGATCGGCGATCCTCAACACGACGGCGGCCTCCTGGTTGTCGCGGATGAGCTTCTCCTGGCGCACCTGCTCCAGCGCGCGCGCCACCTCGTCGCGGACGGCGAAGAACTGGCGCCAGCGCGCGGCCAGCCGCTCGTCCCGGTATCCCTCTCGGGGCTCGGGCCAGAGGGCCAGGTGGATGCTGACAGGGTCGCCGTGCCGCTTCGGCAGGTGCGCCCAGGCCTCATCCGCCGTGTGGGGCATGAGCGGCGCAACCAGGGCCAGCAGGAGGCGCGCCAGTTCGTACAGGACCGTCTGGGCGGAGCGCCGCTCGAACGAGGTCGGCCCCGCCGTGTACAGCCTGTCCTTCAAGACGTCGAGGTAGAAGGCAGAGAGGTCGGTCACGCAGAAGTCGTGCACCGCCCGGTAGGCCACATGGTACTCGTAGGACTCGTAAGCCCGCGTCACCTCGTCCCGCACCTCCTCCGCCCGGTGCAAGGCCCAACGGTCGATGGCAGGGACGCGGGCCAGGGCCACGGGGTCGTCCGGGCTGAAGGCGGTGTCCCGGCGAGGGTCGAAGTCGTACAGGTTGCCCAGGAGGTAGCGGAGCGTGTTGCGGATCTTGCGGTAGACCTCGGCCAACTGCTTCAGTATGTCGGGCGACACGCGCACGTCGCCGGTGTAGTCGGCCGATGCCACCCAGAGCCGCAGGATGTCGGCGCCGTACTCCCTGATGACCTGCTCCGGCTCCACCACGTTCCCGAGGGACTTCGACATCTTGCGCCCCTCGCCGTCCACCACGAAGCCGTGGGTGAGGACGGCGCGGTACGGCGCCCGGCCGCGCGTAGCCACGGCGGTGAGCAGGGAGGACTGGAACCAGCCGCGGTGCTGGTCGCTCCCCTCCAGGTAGAGGTCGGCAGGCCAAGACAGATCCGGCCGTTCCGCGAGCACCGCCGCGTGGCTGGAGCCGGAGTCGAACCACACGTCCATGGTGTCGGTCTCCTTGCGGAAGGACGTGCCCCCGCAGCGCGGACAGGAGGTGCCCGGCGGCAGGATCTCCGCCGCCTCGCGCAGGAACCAGGCGTTGGAACCCTCGCGGCGGAAGAGGTCGGCGACCGCGGCTATGGTGGTGTCGTCGATCAGGTGGCTGCCGCAGCCCTCGCAGTAGAACGCCGGGATCGGGACGCCCCAGGCGCGCTGGCGCGAGATGCACCAGTCTGCCCGGCCCGCGACCATGTTGGCGATCCGGACCTCGCCCCAGGCGGGGATCCAGCGCACCTCGCGGATCGCGGCCAGAGCCTGCTCCCGGAACCCGTCCACCGACGCAAACCACTGCTCCGTGGCGCGCCAGAGCACCGGGTTCTTGCACCGCCAGCAATGGGCGTACTGGTGCTCGACACTGCCCCCCTTCAGGAGATGCCCCGACCGCTCCAGGGCGCCGGGGATGGCCTCGTTGGCCTCGTCGCAGGAGAGCCCCGCGAATGGCCCCGCCTCGGTCGTCAGGATGCCCCGCCCATCCACGGGGACCAGCACCGGAAGGCCGAAGCGGCGGCCCACCTCGAAGTCCTCGGGACCGTGACCGGGAGCGGTGTGGACGCAACCGGTGCCTTCCTCCATCGTCACGTGTTCGCCCGTGACGATGGGCACCCGGCGGTCCAGGAACGGGTGCTGGCAGAGCACGCCCTCCAGGTCGGCGCCCGTGAACTCCGGAACCCCGGCGGCGGGGGACCCCGTGAGCCCCATCGCCGCCAGCGCGCGCTGAGCCAGGGCCTCGGCCAGCAGAAGCAACCCGCGTTCCGTCCGCATCACCCGGTAGACACCCGCGGGATGCAGGGCCACCGCCGCGTTGCCCGGCAGCGTCCAGGGCGTGGTGGTCCAGATCACCACCCGCGCGCCGTCGGGTAGCCTGCCCCGCCCGTCCACCACTTCAAAGGCGACGTAGATGGACGGAGACCGCTTCGCGCGGTACTCGATCTCGGCCTCGGCCAGCGCGGTCTCGCAGGTGGCGCACCAGTAGACGGGCTTCAATCCCTTGTAGATGTACCCGCGTTTGGCCATCTCGCCGAAGACCAGGATCTGGCGCGCCTCGTAGGCCGGGTCCAGAGTGACGTAGGGATGGCGCCAGTCCCCCATCACGCCCAGCCGCTGGAACTGAGCGGTCATAACGTCGATGTACCGGCGCGCGAAGGCGGCGCACCGTTCGCGCAGCTCCGCCGCGCTCACGCGGCG
>JBBITQ010000162.1:0-3785 GCA_037440685.1 Clostridiales bacterium | reverse complement strand
GCGGACCTTGCGCAGCCCGTGCTGAGATACCTCGGCCGCTTTGCCGACAATGCCCCGGTCGTCGCCATGCGTGCAGCGGCGCGGCGCGTAAAGGGACCCGCTCCTCTCCCCGATAAGAATTGAGGAATCCCGCCCGGTGAGCATCTGGCAGACTCCACGGAAGGAGTGAGGCGCTCTGGTGTCCCCGTTGCAGAATCCGCACGAAAGCTACATGTCGACTCAGATCACCACCGCTCCGCCCGAGAAGCTGGTGCTCATGTGCTACGACGGCGTGATCAAGTTCTCCCATCGCGCCATCGAGAGCATGGAGCAGAAGAAGACGGAGGAAGCGCACAACCACATCCTCAGGGCCCAGGCCATCGTCGCCGAGCTGCAGGCGTCCTTGCGCCTTGACGCCGGTGAGGTGGCGCAGAACCTGAACCGTCTGTACGACTTCGTCCGCACCCACCTGGTGGAGGCCAACGTCAGGAAGGACCCCGGCAGGCTGCGGGACGTGATAGATATAATGTCCACCCTGCGAGAGGGGTGGGCCGAGGCATGCGTCCGTTTGGCCCAGCCCCTCGGCACCGCGCGCTAGGAGTGGGCCGGATGGAGGAATCGTTGCGGCGCCTCCTGGCCCTTGCCCACCAACAGAAGGAAGCCTTACGGGACGGCCTGCTGGACCGGTTCTTCGCCCTCATGACCGAACGGACGCGGGTGTTCGAGCGCTTGCAGATGGAGGTGTCTGGGGGCGCGCTGCGGCCCGAGTGGTCCGGCGTGGTGGCCGAGATCGTGCGCATCGATGGCGAGAACGCCGCCGTGCTGCAGTCCTTCCTGCAGGACCTCGTGGAAAAGGCCAGGGACATCACCAGACTGGAGGCGGGCGCGACCGCTTACCTGCACGCCGTCGGCGCCACCGCCGGCGGCAGACTGCTCGACGGCAGGCGCTGACCCCGCATCCTTGATGGCGCGTCCTTTCCCCAGCTCGTCCCTAATACAAATTACCTGAGAGCCCACTACGGCCGGTTCGGTGCGGCCGACCCTTGCCGGCGAGGCTCAGGAGCGACCGGCCGCTTCAGAAGCGCGCGTTGGGGGAGGAGATCGGCGCTTTTTGGCAAAGACTGATCCCATTCCGAACAAGGGGGCGTGACATCACGGCATGAGCCAGGGGGAAATTCGCTTCGGGACCGATGGGTGGCGCGCGGTCATCGGTGACCAGTTCACCTTCGAGAACGTGAGGCATGTAGCCCAGGCCTATTGCGATTACCTCAAAGACGAGGGGGCCGGCGGCAAGGACGGCGTCGTCGTCGGCTACGACACCCGGTTCTTGTCGGAACGCTTTGCCCATGAGGCGGGACGCGTGGCGGCCGCCAACGGCATGAAGGTGCACATGGCCAGCCGTTTTGCTCCCACTCCCGCCGTGTCCTGGGCCGTCAAGGAGTTCGGCGCCGCCGGCGGCGTGATGATCACCGCCAGCCACAACCCGGCGGAGTACAACGGGTTCAAGATCAAGGCCCATTACGCCGGGTCAGCCCTCCCGGAGATCACCAAGGCGGTGGAGGCGCGGCTGGCTGACAACGCGAGCCAGGGGAGGCACCCGCGGGTGATCGACTACAACGCCGCGGTGTCGGGCGGCGGGATTCGCCTCTTCGACCCTTGGGCGGCGTACGAGCGGCAGTTGCGCCGTCTGGTCGATCTGGAGCGGATAGGGCAGGCGGGCTTCAGGGTCGTGGTTGACCCCATGTTCGGTGCCGGTCAGGGCTACCTGCGCGACCTCTTGGCCGGCGCCAGGGTGGAGGTGAGGGAGATCCGCGGGGAGATCAACCCGGCTTTCCCGGGAATCAACCCGGAACCCATCCCCCGCAACCTGGGACCGCTGGTGGCGGCCGTGCGGGAATCCGGCGCCCACGTGGGCCTGGCGGTGGACGGCGACGGCGACAGGGTGGGAGCGGTCGACGAGCGCGGCGAGTTTGTGGACTCCCACCGCATCTTTTCCCTCATCCTGCGGCATCTGGTCGAGGACCGCGGCTGGACCGGAGCGGTGGTGAAGACGTTCGCCCTGACCGACATGGCCGACAAGCTGGCGGCGCGCTATGGTCTCAGGCTCTACACCACGCCGGTCGGCTTCAAGCACGTGTGCGAGCTGGCCTTACGTGAAGACGTCCTCATCGGCGGGGAGGAGAGCGGGGGCATCGGGATAAAGAACCACATCCCCGAGCGCGACGGCATCCTCTGCGCCCTCTTGCGCCTGGAGATCATGGCCCGGAGGGGAAAGACCTTGGGGGAACTGGTGCAGGAACTCCTGGCGTCCGTCGGCCCCCACCACTACGGGCGCGTGGACTTGCACCTGAGCCCGACCCGCAAGGAAGCGCTCCTCCGCCAACTGCGCTCGGACCCGCCCGGCGCTGTCGCGGGACTGCCGGTGACGCGCGTCGACGACCGGGATGGATATAAGTTCATCCTGGGGGCGCGCGGGTGGATCCTCATCCGTCCGTCGGGCACCGAGCCGATCGTGAGGGTTTATGCCGAGCTGGACGACAAGGCTGCCCTGGCGGCGGTGCTCCGCGCCGGCGAGGCGCTGGCCCGCGGTTAGCCGGCCGGGATGTCGAATCCGCCTCGGCATGAATTCGACAACATGTGCTATGGTCATGCGGTTGGTGTGCAGGCGACGGAATGTTATCCACAGGTCGAAGCCTGCTATGGGGCGTTGTGAACAGCTTTGTCCACAATATCCACAGGATGTTGCCCACAGAGAGCGGCGCCGGAAAACGATTGGAACCGGCGGTTTCGACACCGTTTTCGTTTACGCTTCGACATTTTCCGACAGGCGACGGAGCAGGCAGGATTTCGCGGCTCTGGCAGGAAAGAATAAAAAAGGGAACCGGGGAAGGGGTGGGTCTTATGCAAATCACCATCCGGGGGAAGAATCTGGAGGTCACCGATGCCCTCAAGGATTACGTGGAAAAGAAGCTGAGCCGGCTGGACAAGTACTTCTACAGGCCTCTCGCGGCGCAGGTGAGCCTGGGCGTGGAGCGCGGGCGTCACATCGTGGAGGTCACCATCCCTATTGACAACTTCATCCTCCGCGGCGAGGAAGCCTCCGGCGACATGTATGCCAGCATCGACACGGTGCTGGACAAGATCGAGCGGCAGATCCACAAGTACAAGACCCGCATCAACCGCAAGGCACGCCGCAACGGCGGCAACCATAGGGACATAGTCGTCGAGACGGCGGGGGAGGAAGGGGAGGAACCAGAGGAAGAAGAGGAAGCGGTCGTGCGGGTCAAGCGCATCCCGTTGAAGCCCATGGAGGTAGAGGAGGCCATCCTCCAGATGAACCTGCTCGGGCACGATTTCTATGTCTTCACAAACGCGAAGACGGAACAGATGAACGTCGTGTACCGGCGTAAGGAAGGCGGGTATGGGCTCATCCAGCCCAACGCCTGAAGGTTTGGCACAGGCAGGAAATTGATTTGTCTCCGGCCCGGTGCTACACTAATGCAGGGCATTGATAGTTTGCGACGACTATTTGGCGAATCTGCCCAAATAGTCTTCTTTTTCTTGGCGGATTTCGCGGCAATTGCGACTGGAGGCTCCGCGCAGGGGGTAAGTTGGCATGGTGATGGGGATCCTCAAGAGGATACTGAACCAGAACGAACGGGAGCTGCGCCGGCTCCAGGCGATCGTGGCCAGGATCAACGAACTCGAGCCCTCGGTGGCCGCCCTGTCTGATGCGGCCTTGCAAGGCAAGACCGCTGAGTTCCGGGAGCGGCTGCACAACGGCGCCTCCCTCGACGACTTGCTGC
>JBBITQ010000161.1:0-3788 GCA_037440685.1 Clostridiales bacterium | reverse complement strand
CCTCTGGGTGGCCAACCGCACCCTGGAGCGGGCCGAGGCGCTGGCCGCCGCCATCGCTGGTTTGACGGGCGTGGCTACGGCTGTGAAACCGATCCCTTTGGACCCCGCCGCGGTGCGTGCGGCCGCGCTGGAAGCTGACCTGGTGGTCAACTGCACATCGGTGGGGCTGGGCCACGGTGGCGGGGGCGACAGCCCCTGGGATGACTTCAGCGTGTTTCCGCCTGGCACGCTGGTCATGGACCTCATCTACAACCCGGAGCGCACCGCCTTTCTCGCCCGGGCGGAAGCCGCCGGCCTGCGGATCCAGAACGGCCTCGGCATGCTCGTCCACCAGGCGGCGCTCGCCTGGGAGAAGTGGTTCGGCGAGACAGGGCCGGTGGACGTGATGTACCGCGCCGCGCGCGCGGCCCTGGCCGCCGGGCATTAGCTGAGCCTTAGCTCGGCGTTATCCGGGCGTCGCGCGGGGGGCTTGGAGCCCGCCGCGCAGCAGGGAGGAAGGGCGCGGAGTGCGTCGAAGGAAGTTAGGACATCACGCCGGGCCGGGCAGGTGAGGCCGTTGGGGTGACGGGCGTGGGCCCCGAGATCCACGGGCTGCCGGGGGTCGTCACCTACCTCTTCTTCGCGGGCTTGCTGGCCGCCGTGACGGTGGTCGACCTGCGGCGGCAGATCATCCCCGACCGCTACCTCCTGTTCGGACTGGCGATCGGCCTCCCGCTTATGCTTTGGGCGCGGCCCCTGCCTATCGGGAAGGCGGCCCTGGGGCTCGTCGTCAGCTTCGGCGTGATGCTAGTCATCGCGCTCCTCTCCCGCGGCGGCATGGGGGGCGGGGACGTCAAGCTGGCCGGTGTGATCGGCTTCTTCCTGGGGCCGGCGGCTGGGCTCCTCGCCCTGATGCTGGCCGCCCTGGCGGGGGCGGCGGTGGGCGTTCTGTTGTTGATCTTTCGCCTCAAGGGGCGTAAGGATTTCATCCCGTACGGGCCCTTTCTGGCGCTCGGCGCCATGGTCTCCCTGCTCTGGGGGCGGGAGATCATCGCTTGGTACACCGGCGCCTGGCTGCACTGAGATGCCGGGTGTGCCCTCACTGGGGCCAAATGGGGGAGAATCGGCCTTGTTACGTTACCTCACCGCAGGGGAATCGCACGGTCCCGCCTTGATGGGGATCCTCGAGGGGCTGCCGGCCGGCATCCCGGTGCGGCTGGAGCGGGTGAACGCCGAACTGGCCAGGCGGCAGGGCGGTTACGGCCGGGGGCGCCGTATGCATATCGAGCGCGACCGCGCCGAAATCCTTGCGGGCGTGAGGCACGGCCTCACCCTGGGCAGCCCCATCGGCGTGCTCATCCGCAACCGGGACTGGGAGAATTGGCAGGACGTGATGCGGGTCGAGGCGCGGCCGGAGCAACCGCCGGCTGAGCGCGCGCGGGCGCGGGAGCTCACGCGGCCCCGGCCCGGGCACGCCGACCTGGCGGGGGGCGTGAAATACGGACATCACGACCTGCGCAACGTCCTGGAACGGGCCAGCGCTCGGGAGACGGCAATGCGCGTGGCCCTCGGGGCCATCTGCCTGGAGTTCCTCGAGGCGCTCGGCATTGAGGTCGTCTCCCACGTGGTGGCCATCGGAGGGGTCCGGGCGCGCACCGAGGGCCTGAGCCCCGCGGAGCTGGCGGAGCGCGCTGCTGCTTCCCCCGTCTATTGCGCGGACCCGGACGCGGCACAGGAGATGGTCGTCGCTATCGACAGGGCGCGGCGGGAAGGAGACTCCCTGGGCGGGGTGTTCGAGGTCATCGCCGTGAACGTCCCCTTGGGCCTCGGCAGCCACGTGACGGCCGACCGGCGGCTCGACGCCCGGCTGGCCGCTGCCGTCATGGGCATCCAGGCTATAAAGGGCGTGGAGATAGGTCTCGGCTTCGGCGTCGCGGCCCTCCCGGGTTCCCGGGTGCACGACGAGATCCTGCGTGGCGAGGGGGAGGTTTGGTTTCGCCGCGCCACCAACCGCGCCGGGGGTCTAGAGGGCGGCATCACCAACGGCGAGCCTGTGGTGGTCCGGGCTGCCATGAAGCCGATCGCCACCCTGTACAAGCCCTTGCGCAGCGTCGACGTGGTGACCAAGGAGGAGGTGGCGGCCGGCGTGGAACGTTCCGACACCTGCGCGGTTCCGGCAGCCTCGGTGGTCGGCCGGGCCGTGGTGGCCTTCGTGCTCGCCCAGGCGGTCCTGGAGAAGTTCGGGGGCGACAGCCTGGAGGAAGTGCGGCGGAACCGCGACGCCTTCCTGGCGGCGGTGAGGTCCTTTTGACCCTGCAGCCGAACATCGTGCTGGTCGGGTTCATGGGCACGGGCAAGAGCACCGTGGGGCGCGAGGTGGCCGGGCGCCTCGGGCGGCCCTTCGTGGACACCGACGCCCTGGTCGCCGCCCGTGCCGGCCTCCCCATCCCTCAGATCTTTGCGCTCCACGGCGAGGAGGCATTCCGCGACCTGGAGGCGCAGGTGGTGGCCGAGGTGGCCGCCAGGCCCGGCCAGGTGATCGCCACCGGTGGCGGGGCGCTCCTGCGCCCGGAAAACGTGAGCCGCCTGCGCGAGCGCGGCCGGCTGATCCTCCTGACGGCGAGCCCCGAGGTGATTTTGGAACGGCTGTCGCGGAACGGGTTGTCGGAACGGCCCCTCCTCTTCGGCGCCTTGACCCCCGCTGAGCGGCTGGAGCGGATTCGGAGCCTCCTCAGGGGCCGGGAGGAGGCGTACGCCCAAGCCGATGCCCGGGTCGACACCACGGGCCTCACGCCCCAGCAGGTGGCGGACTTGGTCATGCGGGAGGCCGATGCCCTGGAACGCCAGCCCCAGCGGGTGCTGGTGCGCCTGGGGGAGCGCACTTACTCCATCTTCGTCGAAGCCGGGGGCCTGGACCGGCTGGGACGGCTCGCGGCCGCCGCGCTGGGCGCGGGCGACCGGGACGCGGCCCGCGTCCCCGCCCTCGTCGTCACTAACCCCGAGGTGAACCGCCTGTATGGCGGGAGGGCGGTCGCAAGCCTCACCGAGGCAGGCTTCGTGCCCGTGGTGGCCGAGGTGCCCGCCGGCGAGGAGCACAAGACCCTGGAGCAGGCGGCCCGCTTGTACGACCGCTGCGTGGAGGCCCGCCTGGACCGGGGATCGCCCGTCGTGGCCCTCGGCGGGGGCGTGATAGGGGACCTGGCCGGGTTCGTCGCCGCCACCTACCTGCGGGGCCTCCCCTTCGTCCAGGTGCCCACGACGCTCCTGGCTCAGGTCGACGCCAGCGTCGGCGGCAAGGTGGCCGTCAACCACGAGCGCGCCAAGAACCTGATCGGGGCCTTCCACCAGCCCCGCCTGGTGCTGGCGGACGTGGCCACCCTGGCCACGCTCCCGCCGCGGGAGTTCGCCGCCGGGATGGCTGAGGTGATCAAGCACGGCGTGATCGCTGATGCCGAATACTTCCGGTTCCTCGAGGACGAGCGCGAGGCCATCGCCCACTTGGAGGAGGGCGCCCTCATCCGCGTGGTGGCTGGCTCCTGCCGAATCAAGGCCTCGGTGGTCGAGGCGGACGAGCGCGAGTCGCGCCTGCGCATGATCCTGAACTGCGGCCACACCGTCGGGCACGCGGTCGAGGCGGTCACCGGTTACCGCCGTTTCCTCCACGGGGAGGCGGTGGCGATCGGCCTCGTCGCGGCCGGACGTCTGGCACTGGCCGTGGGCGCGGGTTGGAGCGAGGCGGACCAGGAGCGGCTGGAGGCCCTCTTGCGCTCATTCCGTCTGCCCGTCCGCATACCGGGCCTGGACGTCGC
>JBBITQ010000160.1:0-3852 GCA_037440685.1 Clostridiales bacterium | reverse complement strand
CCGGCGCCCTGGCGGCCCGGCCATCACCCGCGCCGGCCCATGTGCGGGCCAGCCGGCCGAAGCCCATCGCCGCGGCGCCTGCCCACCGTACCCCGCCGGCTTCCCGCGGGAGTTGACATCGTTCGCCAGACATGGAATCCTCAAAGCGTGATGGATCAGTCGCAGGGGAGGCCCATGCACAGGTTCACCCGTCCCGCCGCCGCACTGACCGTCCTGGCCCTTGCCCTGGTCACGTACGCCCTGTGGGCACGGCACCAGAGCGCAGCCGTCTCCGGTCCCCGCCTCACCGCTCCCCGCCCGGCCTCCGCGCGGGAGCACCAGGCGGTCAACATCCTCGTCCTCGGCGCCGACGGCGGCGACATCCATGGCAACACCGACGTCATCATGCTGGTCCGCCTGGACCGCGAGCGCCGCACGGCCTGGGTGCTCTCCGTCCCGCGCGACAGCCGGGTGGAGATCCCCGGCCACGGCGTGCACAAGATCAACGCCGCCAACCCCCTGGGCGGACCGGACCTCACCGTGGCGACGGTGAGCGCGCTGGTCGGCGCAGCGGTCGACCACTGGGTCCTGGTCGACTTCAAGGGCGCGGCCCGCATCATCGACCGCCTGGGCGGGGTCACCATCGACGTCCCCGTCGACATGCACAAGGACGACCCGACCCAAAACCTGCACATTCACATAAAGAAGGGCCGGCAGCACCTGGACGGCGAGCAGGCCGTGAACTTCGCCCGCTTCCGCGGCCTGGTGATGGGCGACATCTCCCGCACCCAGAACCAGCAGTTGCTCATCCGGGAGATGGCGCGGCAGCTCATGGCCTCGGCGACCATCGACCGCCTCCCGGGCCTCATACCCGAGCTCTGGCGCTCCGTGCGCACCGACATCGGCCTCACCGACGCCGTGCGCCTCGCCTCCTGGTTCCGGGGCACGCGGGACTGGACGGTGCTCACCATGACCCTGCCGGGCAACTTCCAGTGGATCGACGGGATCAGCTACTGGGGCGTGGACCCCGCTAAGGCCAGGCGTGCCTGGTCCGACTTCCTCCAGGGCCGCCCGACGCCCCTCATCGACGAGTCCCTGGCCCTGGGCCACCCGCCGGCGCCGCGCCGCGAGGCCGCCACGGTCGCCGGGACGGCGTACGCAGGAGGGGAACCGGAGACCTCCGGCACGGCTCCCCAGGCAGCCTCCGCTGCACCTCCCCGGCCAGCCCCGGGAGCCCCTCAGCCGGCCCCGGGGGCTCCCGGCGCCGCGGAGGAGCCGTCAGGCCAGCCGGCGCCTGACCAGCCGGGAGCGGGCCAGCCGTCCGACCAGCCGGTTCCCGGCCAAGCGTCGGACCAATTGGGAACGGGCCAGCAGCCGCCAAACCAGCCGGGCGCGAGCCAGCAGCCGCCGGACCAACCCGCCGGCGGCCAAGCGCCGTCAGGCCAGCCGGCGCCGGGGCAGCCGGGCGATGCCGCGGCTCCGCCCGGCCGGTGAGGAACGCCGCCGCGTTCTCCCCGATATATTTCATGGTGATCGCCATGGTGAGATCGCAGAGCAGGACCGTTCCGCCGGCGCTGGAAGAGGCCATTTCCGTCGGGCTGCGACAGGCGGAGGCCGCCCTGGCCGCCTTCGTCGGGGTCCCCGCCCGCATCGAACAGAGGCGCATCGCCCTGATGCCCGTCTTCGACGTGCCCGGGGTCATCTCAGACCCCGACGCGATGGTGGTGGGCTCCTACATCACCTTTGAGGGCGGCATGTCGGGACACGGGATGCTCCTCTTCGCCGCCCCGACCGCCGGATGGATCGCGGCCCGGATCACCGGCACAACCCCGCCGGCCTCCCCCTCTGAGGACCCCCTCGCGCGCTCCGCCCTGGAGGAACTGGGCAACGTCGTCGTGGGGAACTTCATCAACGGCATCGCCGACAGCCTGGGGATCGCCATCATGCGATGCGTCCCGTGCTTCGTCGCCGACATCGCCGGGGCGATCCTCAACTCGGTGGCCGCCGAGATCTGCCGCGACGTGGACACCGCGGTCGTGGTGGACACCGAGTTCCACCTCGGCGGCCCCGCCAAGCCGGAGACCTTCTCGGGCCACCTCATCCTCCTGCCGTCCGGATGGGCGCCGCCAGCACCCGGGACATCCGACCGATGAGCGCCATCCGCGAGATCCCCGTCGCCATGGGAATGGCGGTCGCCTCCCCCAGCCGGGAGGACGTGTTGGTGATCCACGGGCTGGGCTCCTGCATCGGCCTGGCCCTTTACGACCCGCAGACGGGTGCAGGGTGCCTCTGCCACATCGTGCTCCCCAGTTCGGGGCAGGCGGGGCCGGCCGCGCCGGCCAAGTTCGCCGACCGGGCGGTACCCTATGCCATCAAGGCGATGGAGGCGCTGGGCTGCCCGCGGCACCGGCTGCAGGCCAAGGTGGTGGGCGCCGCCAACGTGCTGCGGCAGCCGCTGAACCAGGGCCTGGCCAGCATCGGCGTGCGGAATGTCGAGGAGGTGCTCGCGCAGCTCAGCCGCGCCCGGATCCCCGTGGTCGGCAAGGACGTCGGCGGCCAGACGGGGCGGACGATGCGGTTCTTCCTCGCCGACGGCCGGATCGAGGTCTGGGTCGCGGGCGGCCACGTCCTGACCCTCTGACCCGCGGGGCGCCACTTCGCGGCGCGGCAGGCATGGCGGTCCGGCGGGCGATTCGGGGGCTGCGAGCAGGCTGCACAGAGGAATTCCGCCGTCGTAAGCGAATGCAAATTTTATGGTTAAGCCGGAGCCTTTCTTCGCGGTAGGCCGGGAGCCGTGCCCCTGCGGGAGCGACCGCAAATACAAGCGATGCTGCATGGACACGGTGGAGGCAGCCCTGCGCGCAGGAGATGCACCAGGGCCTCGTGCGGCTTCTCCAAGAGGACGCGGAACTGCGCGAGATCCGCTTCTGGCCTGAGGCCGCGGAGAAGGCCCTAGCCGATGCCGCGGAGCACATGCCGGACGCCGGCGTGCCAGCCGTGCCGGACGCCGTCCTCCGCCCCCTGGTGACCCCGGACCAAGCCGATGACGCCGCGTGGGCGCTGGTCGCCGCGCTGCGGCGGCCCGCCAGGGGCGATGACGAACTCCGCGCCCTCGTCTGGGGGCTCCTCAACGCCGCGATGACGTTCCGCGCCCCCATAGGCGAGAACATGCTATGGCGCGCCATCCTGCGCCTGACCATGGAAGAGATGGAAGAGTTCTCGGCGCTCGCGCGCCGCGTCCTGTCCGAGGATCGCGGCGCCGCCCCGGCCAGCCGGATGGCGATGCTGTACGATGGTGTCCGCCGTCCTCTCCAGCAAAAGCCTCGAGAACATGAAGCTCACCCCCGCCGAGAGGCGCCAGGTGAGCCAAGCCGCCTGGGAGCACGACTACCCCCACCTCGCCTCCGCGGTGAACACGCCTTCGAGGTCATCCTGTGGATCGCCATCTCCCACGCCTGGCGCGCCAACCCCACCCTGGTACCGGCCGCCTCGGACGGCGACGGCGCCCTCTCTCTCACGCAGTTCCTGTTCGACCCCGAAGGGCCGGAGCGCTACGCCGCCGCCCTCGAGGCAGCGGTCCAGGCGGACGCCGCCCGCCACGTGCGTGCCGCCGCCACGTGGGCCGAAGCGGGCGCCGCGCCGGCCGAGCAGCGCGAGAACACCAGCCCGGGTCGGTGAACCCGCTTTGCGCTTGGCCACCGCAGCCACGCACGCCAGGTGTTGGGGGAACGAGAACGGGTGGAGCAGCAGGGCTTCGTCGCCCTGCGCATCCACTGCCTGTTCAAGAGCTGCGGGAGGACGCGCCAGCCGCCCCGGTCGGAGTTGCCCCGATTTTGTGGACCAGTCAGCGCTTGGTGAGCGCTGCCTCCAACT
>JBBITQ010000159.1:0-3885 GCA_037440685.1 Clostridiales bacterium | reverse complement strand
CCCGGGCCTGCCGGGCCATGGAGAGGCATGTCTCGTCGGAGATGCCCGGGGCGGGGTTGAAGACGATGACGTGCTTGATCATGTTCTGCCCCCCCTCGCGTTTTTCCTAGGGAGCCGCCGCAGGGGCGCGGGGGGTCGCGGCAGCGGCAGGTACTTGAACACGGCGGGCCGCCAGGTCTCCAGGGCGACGCTGAGTTCGCTCCGGCCACGGGCGTATGTTTCGAGAGGGATGCCGGCCATGGCGGCTCGCAGGGCTTGCCGAACGGCCGATGCTCCCGCGGCCGTTCCCATCGGGTGGCCGTGGATCCCTCCGCCGAACTGGATCATCACGTCAGTGCCGAAGAGTTCCCAGATCCGGGGCAGCAGCGCCGGCGAGAGGCCTCCGGACACCACGGGCAGGACGGGTTCCATGTCGCCCCAGGCTTGGGGGAAGTAAGGCGAGCCGGGCCTGGGGGTGACGGTTGACTGCGTGAGGTTGGCCAGGACCATTCGCGTTTCCTCGGCGTCTCCACCCGTCTTGCCCACGACGGGATCGACATGCAGTTCATCCACCCCGGCGAGCCGGCATAGCTTTGCCATCACCAGCATGCTGATGCCGCTCCCGGAAGCCCGCGTGTGCACCGCGTGGGTGGCGCGGTTGGCGTGGAGGACGAGGCCCATCTCTTCACAGGCCGTCCGCATCTCCTGGAGGGCCGACCACCCGGCAGCGAGGGCGTCTACGGCGATCCAGCGGCCTCCGTGCCGGGCTACGAAATGTGCCCTCCGGAGCATCTCGGCGAGGGGAGCAGTCACATTGGGCACGTAACCCAGACGGCGCCCGGTGTGCGCCTCCGCTCTCCGCTGGGCTTCAAGGCACCGCGGGACGCGCTCGTAAAAAGGGTTCATGGCTTGATCGGCCAGCTTCTCGTCATCTTCCACGATGTCGCAGCCGCTGACCAGTGCCTCCTCCACCAACGTGGCCTGTTCCTCTGGGGTCAATCCGATCCGGGGCTTGATGATGGCGGCGACCAGCGGGCGGTGAAAGACGCCGCCCAGGCGGGCGCGCACGCCTATTTGCCCGAAGGCCGGTCCCGGGAAGCTTCTGATGAGTCGCGGGGGCAGGTGGATGTCGATGAGCCGCAGCCGGCGCAGGCAGCGCAGCCCGAACACGTCGCCCGCCAAGACGTTGAGAAAAGCCGGGAGGTTGCCCGTTTCAAACAGCTCGGGTGGGTAGGCGATCTTGACCTGCCGGCCTAAGATCTCGAACACCCGGGCCCGCAGGGCGCCCCGGACGCCAGGCGTGCCGCGCAGTTCCGTCCAGGTCCCGACCGACGTCTCGGCGGCGATGGCGGCGGCTGCTTCCAGGATGGTCGTCCCCGGGGCGGGATCGATCTCGAAAGAGGCGAGGACGTCCTCCGGGCCTGGGGGAATGCCGAGTTGAACGAACGTTGTGTCCGGCATGGTCCCACCTTCCTCATTTTCGAGTCTATAGAGCTTCATCCATAAGGTGAAATACATATTATTTAATGCATCCATAACTACGGGCTTATAGATCGGTGGGTGTGGGCGGACTGGATGGGTGGTGGCGATGTGTGCTAAGATGAGGCGTGGCGCACGCCAGATTTCCTGCTTGCTGTGCGTCATAGGCCATGTTCGTCGCAAAGAAGGGGGCGGCATATGTCCGTCGCGCGGCAACAGCCTGGCGCCCAGCCCCGGGTGGGCGTCGTCATGGGCAGCGACTCCGACCTCCCGCTGGTCAAGGAAGCCCTGGATCTCTTGGGCGAATTCGGGGTCCCGTACGAGGCGCGCATCATCTCCGCCCACCGGGCTCCAGACCTCCTGGCGGAGTGGGCGCGGTCGGCAGAAGGCCGGGGGTTGCAGGTCATCATCGCCGCGGCGGGGGGAGCCGCCCACCTGCCCGGCGTCGTGGCGGCGCACACCGTTCTGCCGGTGATCGGCCTCCCGGTGAAGGGCCGCGCCCTGGAGGGACTCGATGCCCTGCTGGCGATCGTGCAGATGCCGCCGGGCGTCCCGGTGGCCGCGGTGGCCATCGACGGGGCGCGCAACGCGGCGCTCCTGGCGGTTCAGGTGCTGGCAGTGGGGGACCCCCACCTGCGCCGCCGGTTGGCGGAGTACAAGGAGTCTCTGGCCCGGACGGTGGCGGAGAAAGACGCCCGCCTCCGGGAGGTGGGCGCCGCCGCCTACCTCGCGGCTTCCGGTACGGGCGGCGGGGGCGCGCGGGGGTCCGGACGCCCGTGATCGAGCGTTACACGCGGCCCGTCATGGCCCGCATCTGGAGCCTGGAGAACAAGTACCGCAAGTGGCTGGAGGTGGAGCTGTACGCCTGCGAGGCGTGGGCTGAGCTCGGGGTGGTGCCGCGGGAGGCGGTGGAGGAGATCCGTGCCCGCGCCCGTGTGGACGTGGACCGCATCCAGGCCATCGAGCGGGAGATCCATCATGACGTCATCGCTTTCACCACGTCCCTCAGCGAGCAGGTGGGGGCGGCCGCCCGTTACCTTCACTACGGCCTAACCTCCAACGACGTGGTCGACACCGCCCAGTCCGCCCTCCTCAAGGAGGCGTGCGACGTCCTCATCGCCGGTGCGCGGCGTCTGACCGAGGCCATCGCGCGCCAGGCGCGCGCCCACAAGGACACGGTGATGATCGGCCGCACCCATGGCGTGCACGCGGAACCGATCACCTTCGGCCTCAAGCTGGCCGTGTGGTACGCCGAGATGCAGCGGAACCTCGAGCGCCTGGAGCGGGCCCGCGCCGCCGTGGCCGTGGGGAAGCTCTCCGGGTCGGTGGGGAACTACGCCAACGTCGACCCCTTCGTGGAGGAGTACGTCTGCCGCAAGATGGGGCTCGAGCCGGCTCCGGTGTCCAACCAGGTGCTACAGCGGGACCGGCACGCGGAGCTGGCCACCGTGCTTGCCATCGTGGCCGGGTCGCTGGAGAAGTTCGCCACCGAGGTGCGGGGGCTGCAGAAGACGGAGACCCGCGAGGTGGAAGAGCCGTTCCGCGCCGGTCAGAAGGGGTCGTCTTCCATGCCGCACAAGCGGAACCCGGAGAAGTGCGAGCGGATATGCGGGCTGGCGCGGCTGGTGCGGGGATACGCCATGGCGGCCCTGGAGGATCAGGCCCTGTGGCATGAGCGCGACATCTCCCATTCCTCGGTTGAGCGCGTGATCCTGCCCGACGCCACCACCGTGCTGGACTACATGCTCGACCTGTTCACGGACATCGTCGAGCACTGGCACGTCTACCCCGAGAACATGCGGGCTAACCTGGAGAAGACGGGCGGGCTGGTCTTCTCCCAGCGCGTCCTCCTGGCGCTGGTGGCCAAGGGCATGAGCCGGGAGGAGGCTTACGGCGTCGTGCAGCGCCACGCCATGCAGGCCTGGGAGGCGGGGCTCCGGGCGGGGGCTCCGACGTTCCGGGAGCTGGTGGCGGCCGACCCGGAGGTGCAGAAGCGCCTCTCGCCCGAGGAACTGGCCGCCTGCTTCGATTATCGCCAGTACCTGCGCCACGTGGACGAGGTGTTCGCCCGCCTCGGCCTCTAGAGACACGGGAGACAAGGCGCGCTCACATGGGTTTCCCGGCGGGAGCCGAGCCCACGGTTGCAGCGGCTTGATGGGGGGTTGGAGATGGAAAAGGGCAAGCTGTACGAGGGGAAGGCGAAGATCATCTACGACGTGGGCCGGCAGGACGCCGTCCTGGTGGAGTTCAAGGATGACGCCACGGCCTTCAACGCCCAGAAGCGGGGCACCATCGCGGACAAGGGGCCGGTGAACCGTGACGTCTCGGCCATCCTCTTCCGGTACCTGGAGGAGCGCGGGATCCCCACCCATTACCTGGAGTCGGTGGGCGAGCGGGAGATGCTGGTGCGGCGGCTGCGCATGATCC
>JBBITQ010000158.1:3160-3894 GCA_037440685.1 Clostridiales bacterium | reverse complement strand
CGCCCTCCCCTTCGTGCTGGTGCCCCTCCTCTGGCTCACAGCGAGCGGGAAGGTGATGGGCCGCTTCGGCAACCACCCGCTGACGGACGCAGCCGCCGCTACCGTCGTCTTCCTGATCGTCGCCCTAAACGTTTACCTCTTGTATCAGGGCATTGCCGCCTGATCTTCTATTTGCCAGCAAGATTTTGCCGCTTCATGCTGAACAAAGAGAATTTTGCGGGGGCTGCTGGAAGCCAACGCCGCCGCGCCCGGCGTCCCGTACCGGGTGAGCCATCTCCTCACCGAGGAGGGGCCGGTGCACGACGTGGCGGTACCCGTTCTGGGCGGCGACCTGGGGACCGTGAGGGTGGGGATGACCGAAGCCGGGGCTCGGCGGGCGGTGGCCCAGGCCACCGGGCGCCTGCTCGGGATGACGGTGGCCAGCCTGGCCGCCAGCGCGCTCCTCGCCCTCCTGCTCATCCAGGAGGCGCTGACCAACGTGGCCCGGCACGCCGAGGCCCGGACGGCCAGCGTGGTGGTGGAGCGGCGGGGGGATGCCCTGGTGGCCATCGTGGAGGACGACGGCCGCGGGTTCGAGCCCGAGAGCGCGGTCGCCTCGGGCGAGAGCGCGCTGGGGCTATTCGGCATGCGGGAGCGGGCTGCCTTCATCGGCGGCAGCCTCACCATCGAAAGCCGGCCCGGGCAGGGGATGACCATCTACCTGCGCGTGCCCCTCCCGGGGGGGGGGGGGGGGG
>JBBITQ010000158.1:0-3128 GCA_037440685.1 Clostridiales bacterium | reverse complement strand
TGGTGGACGACCACGCGGTGCTCCGGAGCGGCCTGCGGATGCTCCTGGAGGCCCCGGAGGATCTGGAGGTGATCGAGGAGGCGGGCAAGGAGGCACGCCAGGCCGTGCAGGAGGGGGAGCGCTAAAAGCTCACCACAGGGTGGCCACATGGAACGCCGTGAAGGCGGGGTCATCGGTGACCAGTGGCACGCCTTCGGTAAGCGCCTGTGCTGTCAGCATCCTATCGAAGGGGTCGCGGTGGTCACCGGGCAGGCCGCCCGCCAGAAGAGCGTGTTCTGACGAGATGGCCAGCTCTGATGCCATGAGGGTGGCGAGGTGCCGGCGGTAGCCTACCACAACGCTTTCTGCCTGGGGGAGTCTGCCCAGTCTATGCTTAGTAGCAATCTCCCAGGCGGAGGCCGCCGAGACGAGGATCGTGTTGGCGGGGTCCTGGAGCACCTCGCGTACCCGTGCCGACAGCCTCTTGGGCTCCATGAGCGCCCACAGGAGGGCGTGGGTGTCCAGGAGCACACTCATTCCCATGCAGCCAACTCCTCCTCCGGCAGCGGATTGAAGAACGCCGGCGTAACGGTGCCGGGCACGAAGCCCAGCGGGCGCTGGGAGGGTGCGGTGACCGGCACGAGGCGGGCACACGGCTTCCCGCCCTTGGCGATGACGATCTCCGCGCCCTGGCGAACCTCTTCGAGGAGTTTTGACAGGTGTGTCTTGGCCTCGTGAACGTTGACGATCTTGGCCACGGTCTACGCCTCCGACGAATAACTAAGTCCATATGACTAAGGTTATTCTATCGCTGTGGTCATGCGCGCTCAAGCGTGGCTTCAGTGCGTCGCCGCCGCGCACCGGACGGAACCGCCGCGACGCCTCCGTCGCGGGGTCAGCGCGAACCGTTGCCAGGGGGATCGCCTGCTTGATGAGTCAGCACGGTGCCATCTGCGGCTGTTGAGCTCATTAACGCAAGGTTAGTAAGCCGTTAACATTATCTTAACCCGCCCGCCCCACCGGGACACCATAATAGGCGTGGGAAAACGGCGAGGACGGGGGTCGAGACATGTTCAGGCAGGCGAAGGGACGCGCGAAATTGGCTGTGGCGGTGCTTGCGGCGGCCGCCGTGCTGGCGGCCGGTGGCTGCGCCGGCAAGAAGGCGCCGGAGGGCAAGGTGGGGCAGGGCCGCGTGGTGGTGAGCGGGGCGGGTGCCACCTTCCCGTATCCCCTCTATTCCAAGTGGTTCAGCGAATACGCCAAGGTGGACCCGGGCGTGCGCATCGACTACCAGTCCATCGGCAGCGGGGGCGGCATCAAGCAGATGCAGGCCGGGACGGTGGACTTCGGGGCCAGCGACGCCCCCATGACCGACGCGGAGCTCAGGAAGACGCCGGGCGTCGTGCACATCCCGACGGTACTGGGGGCGGTGGTGGTCGCCTACAACCTGCAAGGCGTCCCGGACTTGAAACTCACGCCTGCGTTGCTGGCCGACATCTTCCTGGGCAGGGTGAAGAGGTGGGACGACCCGGCCGTCGCCGCCGCGAACCCGGGCGTCAAGCTGCCGGCGCTGGACATCACGGTGGCCCACCGCTCCGACGGCAGCGGCACCACGTATGTGTTCACCGACTATCTCAGCTCCGTCAGCCCCGAGTGGAAGGACAAGGTGGGCACCGGCAAGTCGGTCGACTGGCCCGTCGGGGTGGGCGGCAAGGGGAACGAGGGGGTCTCCGGGCTGATCCGGAACACCCCCGGCGCCATCGGCTACGTGGAACTGATCTACGCCGAGCAGAACAGGATGCCTTACGCGCTGATCCAGAACCGCGAGGGGAACTTCGTCAAGCCCACGCTGGACAGCGTCAGCGCCGCCGCGGCGGGTGCCGCAGCCTCCATGCCCGAGGACCTGCGGGTTTCCATCGTCAACGCCCCGGGCAAGGACAGCTACCCGATCAGCGCCTTCACCTATCTGTTGGTGGAGAGGGAGCAGAAGGACGAGGCCAAGGGGCGCGCCCTGGTGAAGTTCATCTGGTGGGCGCTTCACGACGGAGAGAAGTACGCGCGGGAGCTCCTGTACGCGCCGCTGCCGCCGGAGGTCCTGGCCAGGGTGGAGGGGAAGCTGCGCGCCATCAGCTATCGAGGGAAGCCTCTTTTAGAGCAGTAGGCCTGGAGCAGCAGCCCGCGACACCCCGCCGTGGGGGCGAGGGGGGACGCGCAGCCGAGGGGGCGCGCCCCCTTTGTTTTATTTTTGGCCATGAAATAGCTGGCAGGAATCAGGGCATCTGTGATGAAACTAATGTATGCGAATGGGGGCGGACGGGCTATGCGCGCTGTGACGGTCCTGGTCGTGGACGACAAATACTACATCCGGCAACTCATCAGCACCGCGCTCGGCCTGAAAGGGTATCAGGTCCTGGAGGCCCAGAACGGCGACGAAGGCCTGCGGCTGGCGCGCCGCGAGCGGCCCCACGCGATCCTGCTCGACCTCCTCATGCCCGGCGCCGACGGCTACCAGATGCTCCGCGGGCTCCGCGCCTGCCCCGAGACCGCCGACATCCCGGTGATCATCATGACCGCCAAGGGCGACACCGAGGACGTATACCTCCCCGAGGCGCAGGCGTACCTCCAGAAGCCGTTCGACCTCGAGGTCATGGAGGCCCTCGTCGACCGCTACGCCCTGCCCCGCGCCGCGGAAGAGCGCTGCATCGCCGAGGAGCGCGGCTCCGCGGAAGAGCGCGGCGCCGCCGAGGCTGCCGCCGCCGACGACTGTCCCCGCGGCCGCCCCGATCGCCCCGCCTGAGCCTGTTACGAATAGTTTACGGATCGCCGTGGACCCTTGAGGCCGTTTCGCCGTCCATAGTAAGGTCTGTGGTAAGGGCGGCAGCCGCTGGTTGTGCCCGCAGTTCGTGGTGGTGGCGGCATGGGTTTGCGAGCGATGCTTACCGCAGGCAGACGAACCAGCCATGCGCTCCTCGCCGGGGTGCTGGCCGCCGTCCTCTGCGGGCTCGCCGCCACCCCCGCCCGGGCGGCCGACTGGCGCGGCCACTGGGCGGAGGGGTATGTCGACTCCCTCACCCAGGCCGGCGTCATCGCCCTACCCGAAGGCGGCGACTTCCGGCCCGACGAGCCGGTGACGCGCCTGGACTTCGCCG
>JBBITQ010000157.1:2290-3914 GCA_037440685.1 Clostridiales bacterium | reverse complement strand
CCGCCAGCGGTCCCTGACCGCCGGCGACCACCACCCGGTGCACCTCCCGCAACTCCTTTATGATCCGCGCCGCTTCCAGGCCGGCCGGGACCTTTACCGCGGTCACGACGGGGGATGCCACGGCGTCGCCGGCCAACAGCTCGAGCCCCATGGCCCGCACCCCGACGCGGAAGGCCTCCGCCATCAGGCGGTGTCGGCGATAGATGTTCTCCAGTCCCTCCTCGGCGATCTGCGCGAGGGCGGCGCGCAAGCCGTACCAAAGGCCGACCGCCGGGGTATAGGGGGTCTGGCCCTTCTGGCCCGCCGCGCGCGCCTTGCGGAAGTCCCAGTAGAAGCGGGGCAGGCGCGCCGCCTCCACCGCTTCCCAGGCTGCCGAGGAGACGTATGCCAGCCCCAGCCCCGGCGGGGTCATGAGGGCCTTCTGGCTGGCGGTGACCATCACGTCGACGCCCCAGGCCGCGCAACGCGCCTCGATCCCGCCGACGGAGCTGACCCCGTCGACGACCAAGAGGACCCCCCGCGCCTTGACGGTGCGCGCCACGGACTCAAGATCGAGCGCGACCCCCGTGGAGGTCTCGTTGTGGGTGACCAGCACGGCCTTGTAGGGATCGGAACCCGCGGCGTCGAGCCGCTCGGCCAGGGCCGCGGCCGTGACCGCCTGGCCGGGCTCCACCTCCAGCCGGTCGGCGCGCAGGCCGAAGGCCTCGGCGATGCTGGCGAAGCGCTCGCCGAACTCGCCCATGACGCCGACCAGAACCCGGTCGCCGGGGGAGAACAGGTTGACGACGGCCGCCTCCATCACGCCCGTCCCAGCCGATGGGAAGACCAGGATGTCGTCATCGGCCCCGAAAACCATCCGCAGCCCGCGCTGCACATCCTGATAGAGCCGGGTGAAACCGGGACCGCGGTGGTTGATCATCTGCTGCCCGACCGCCTGCCTCACCAGAGCAGGCACCGGCGTGGGCCCAGGGATCAGCAACAGCTCCTCGTCCAAAATCCTTGCCCCCTCCGCTCGCAAAAGACTTCGGAGCCCCGCAAAACCAGAGCCCCCCGCCCTCGACGCGCCCCCAGGACGGGAGGCCCCTCCTTCTCTCGGCAAAAACAGCGGCGCGGATGCGGAAGGCCACGCTTTCCGCTTGATGTTAACATTTACGTATAGAAAAATCAACGTTCCCGCCACAGGTGGAGCGCCCGGCCTTCCGCCGCCAGGCACGCCTCGGACAGCGCCTCGCTGAAGGTGGGGTGGGCGTGGATCACCCTATCGATGTCGCCGAGGCCAAATCCCGCCGCGATGGCCAGGGCCGCCTCGTGGACCAGGGTGGACGTCGCCGGTCACCGCGACGATCACATCGGCGCGCCCCGTGCCCGCCTCCGCCACCACCTTCACGAAACCCTCCCGCTCCCCTTCCGCCGTGGCCCGACCGTTGGCGCTGAAGGGGAAGCGGCCCACGACCACCTCCCGGCCCTGGGAACGCGCCGCCTCCTCGCCGAGCCCGACGCTGGCCACCTCCGGCCAGGTGAAGACGCACGCGGGCACCAGGTCCAGCCGCAGCCGCGGCTGCCGCCCTAATGTCGTCTCCACGGCGGCCACCCCCTGCGCCGCAGCCGCGTGGGCCAGCAGGTG
>JBBITQ010000157.1:0-2248 GCA_037440685.1 Clostridiales bacterium | reverse complement strand
CCGCCGTGCGCATGGAACCGTCCACCGCCACCCAGCCGGCGGGCAGGCCTATCGACTCCAGGCCCAGCCCCGCCACGTTGGGCCGGCGCCCCACCGCCACCAGCACCGCGTCCGCCTCCAGGGCGGGCGGCGCCCCTTCCCCCTCCAGGGCCAACCGGAACCCGCTCCCGGCCTCCCCTTCCAGGGCTGTCACCCGCGTCCCGGCGTGCACCCGGATCCCACGCCGCTCCAGGGCCCGTGCTAGCCCCTCCCCCAGCTCCGCGTCCTGCCGCGGCAGGAGGCGCGGCAGGGCCTCCACGACGCTGACCCGGGATCCCAGCGCGGCATACAGGTCGGCGAACTCAACGCCCACCGGCCCCCCGCCGATGACCACCAGCCGCTCCGGCACCGCTTCCAGAGCCAGGGCCGCGTCACTGTCCCAAAGCCGCTCCGCCGGTAGGGATGGCAACGCCGCTGGGAGCGATCCGGGAGCAAGGAGGATGTTCCGGCCCTCCAGGACCGCCGCCGGATGGGAGGCTGGGATCGCCTCCGCAGGGCGGTCGTAGACCTCCACCCGGCCCGGACCCGCTAGCCGGCCCACGCCCGCGATCACCTCCACCCCGGCGGCGCGGAGCAGGGCCTCCACGCCGGACCGCAGCGTGCGCACCGCCCGGTCCCGGTGCCGCCGCACCGCGGCCAGGTCCAAGGACCACCCGTCCACCCGCACACCGAGGCGCTGCGCCTGGCGCAAGGTCTCTACCGTATGGGCCACGGCGAGCAGGGCCTTGGTGGGGATACAGCCCCTGTTCAGGCAGGTGCCCCCGACGTCCCCGCTCTCCACCAGCACCGCCCGCGCGCCGAGCTGGGCGGCCCGCAAGGCCGCCACGTACCCGGCCGGCCCGCCGCCCACGATCACCAGGTCGGCTTTCCCCTCCAACAGCCCACCCCCCAGAGGTCATATGGAAGCCCGCCTCCCCGTAAAATACCCCGGTGGCATTCACGCCCGGGGAAGTGGGAGGCCTTGATCTGGAAGGAGCAACGGATCGTCCTGAACCGCAGGGGCATCGCCCTGGCCTGCGCCGCCGTGCTGGCCGTCGGCTACCTGGCCGTGGCCGGGTACCGGGAGCGGCCGGTCGTCGACCACATCGCAGTGGCGACGCGGGTGAGCGACCCGCCCGTCTACTACGTTAAGCCCAAGTACAAAGATGTCAGCCTGACCTTCGACATCAGTTGGGGCACGAAGACCGCGCCCAAGGTGCTCGAGATCCTGCGCCGGCACGGCGTGAAGGCCACGTTCTTCCTCTCCGGCCCCTGGGCGGAGCATCACCCCGAGATCGTGAGGGCCATCGTGGCCGACGGCCACGAGATCGCCAGCCACGGCCAGGAGCACTGGAACCTGAGCCAGTACGACAAGGCCACGGTTGAACGCAACATCTCCAGCGCCCACGCGATCCTGAAGCGGTTCACCGACAAGGAGCCGCGCTTCTTCCGCCCGCCCAACGGCGACTTCGACGACCTGGTGGTGCGGACGGCACGGGAGCTCGGCTACGAGACCGTGATCTGGTCGGTCGACAGCCTGGACTGGAAGAACCCCGGCGCCGACTATATGGTCCAGCGCGTGTCCAGGCTGGTCTTCCCCGGGGCCATCATCCTCTTCCACGCCAGCGACTCCTCGCGCCAGGTGGACTCCGCCCTCCCCGCCGTGCTGGAGAACCTGCGGCGCCAGGGCTACCGCTTCGTGACCCTGGGCGAGCTCTTCGCCAGCGGGGTCCCGGCGCGCGACGATCCCCGGGGCCGCCCCGACTACCCGCCAGTCAAGCCGGACGCGGTCCGACCAGCACCGGCCCCGGCGGACCAGCCAGCCGAACCGTCGGCCCGCTCGCGCCCCGCAGGCTAGGATCGCTCCTCGTCCCGCCGGTCCGGCTTCGGCGACCTTTCCTCCCGCTCCTCGGCCGCGTCCTTCAGCCCGCCGCGAAACTCCCGGAGGCTACGGCCGATGGACCGTGCCAGTTCCGGGAGGCGCCGGGGGCCGATGATGAGGAGGAGTATCACCAATATGATGACGAGTTCCCCGGCACCAAGGCGTCCGCCAAACACCGTCCTCACCCACTTCCCCGGATTAAAGCCATCTTATCTCAGAACCCACGCTGATGCAGCACGCGCGGCCCTGGCTCAACCCGGCTGCCAGGACGGGCGCGGATCACAAACCCAGGAAGAACCGGGCTACTTGGAAATAGATGATCAAGCCGACGGCATCGGTGGCGGTGGC
>JBBITQ010000156.1:1895-3921 GCA_037440685.1 Clostridiales bacterium | reverse complement strand
GGAGGGCAGGACCTGTCCATTGACGCGCAACACCTGGCTGGCGGCCCGCACGGCGGCCTGGAAGTCGCCCAGCAACTCGGTCAGGGCGCCGATGAACAGGTTGCCAAACGAGTGCCCCGCCAGGCTCCCGCGGCTGAACCGGTGCTGGAAGAGCCGCTCCATAAGGGGCTCCGCCCCCGCCAGGGCCACGAGGCAGTTGCGGATATCGCCCGGCGGGAGGATGCCCAACTCGCCCCGTAGCCGGCCGGAGCTCCCCCCATCGTCCATTACCGTGACGATAGCCGTTATGCGATTTGTATGCTCCTTCAGGCCACGGAGAAGCACGGGCAGGCCCGTCCCTCCGCCGAGGGCCACCACCCGGGGCCCGCCGTTGATCATCGCCGCCGCGCCTCCTCGCGTTCGATCTCCTCCTGCCACCGGTGCAGGTCGCGGTGCTCCACTACCACGGTATGGCGTTCCCGTCGCATGCGCTCTGCCAGGTAATTGGCCACCACCACGGACCGGTGCTGGCCCCCGGTGCACCCCACGGCCACGGTGAGCTGCGTCTTGCCCTCGTTCACGTAATGGGGGAGCAGGAAGCTGAGGAGGGACCACGCCTTGGTCAGGAACTTGCGGGTGACAGGCCATTGCATGACGTAATCCCGCACCGGCGCCTCGTTCCCCGTATGAGGACGCAGGGAGGGGACGTAGTGGGGGTTCGGCAGGAAGCGCACATCGAAGAGGAGGTCCGCATCCAGGGGGATGCCGTACTTGAAGCCGAAGGAGACGACGTTCACGATCATCCGCGCCGCCGGGGCGTCGGCGTCGAAGAGCTCGTCCAGCCGGCGCCGGAGGTCCTGCGGGGTCATGTTCGTGGTGTCGATGATGTGGTGGGCCTTCCCCCGCAGGGGCTCAAGGCGCCGCCGTTCCTCGGCCAGCCCTTCCACGACGCGCCCGTGGGGGGCGAGGGGGTGGCGCCGGCGCGTCTCCTTGAAACGACGCACCAGCACGTCGTCCTTGGCCTCAAGATAGAGCACCTGGTAGGCCAGGCCGAGCCGTTCGAGTTCCTCCAGGGCGTCCATAGTGCTGTCGAAGAAATCGCCGCCCCGGATGTCTATCACCAGCGCCACGCGCTTGAGCTTGCCGCCCGATTGCAGGCAGAGCTCGGCGAACTTGGGGATGAGCGCCGGCGGCAAGTTGTCGACGCAGAAGAAACCCCGGTCCTCCAGGCTGCGGACCGCCTGGCTCTTCCCGGCGCCCGAGAGGCCGGTGATGATCACGAAGCGGATGTCCTCCACGTCGGCGAGACCAGCTCCCTGGACAAGGCTACTACGGTCATTTTATCACTTGCGGCCGGCGCGTTCGGCGGCCGGCACGGCCATGCTCATCCCGCTCATGGGGGGCAGGCGGAACTGGCTCTGCCCCGCGCCTTTCGCAATGATATTAATTGGTGAGGCGGTTGCGGATACAAGCCACGGCACCGTACGGCATCACCCTACAAGGGCGGCGGTCATACCCGGACTGCCTCTGGCAGGAGGGCGCACCCGCCCTCGCGGCCGCCACCCGGCCCGGAGGCAGCCGCGCCTGCGTCCTGGTGACGAGCCGCCGCGACGGCCACTGGCGCCTCCGCCTGGACGACGCTGGCGTGAGCGAGGCGGCCACGGCCGTCAACCCCGCCGCGCTCCCCACGTCACCCCCTTGGGAGGCATTCACCCTCCTGATACGGGCCTTGGACCCGCCGGGCGGCTGGGACGTGCTCATCCGCCCCTGCCCCGCCCTCCACCCCGCGCCCGGGGGCACGCCCGACCCGTCGGCGCTCCTGGCCCTGGCGGCGGCCCTCAATTGCCTGCGCACACCGCTGCCGCTGGCCGCGCTCCTGGAAACCGTCTGTCGGGTGGGGTGCGCGGTGGCGGGGCCACCCGCCGACCTCGCGGCCCATTGGGCCGCCGCCCTCGGCGGGGCGTGGGCCTTCCCCGCCGGCCCCAGCGGAGGGCCGGGGGCGCCGGGATCCGCGCTGCGGGAGCCCTCCCCGCCGGATTCCCCCCGC
>JBBITQ010000156.1:297-1877 GCA_037440685.1 Clostridiales bacterium | reverse complement strand
CCGGCAGCCGTACCGCCGACGCATCTGCTGGGGCGAGCGGTGCAGCTCCTGCCCCCGGGCTCCCCGGTGCGCCGATCCCGCACCGCGCAGGCGCCGGAACCCCTCCCCCACCGTGCTGCCGCCATCCCCGCCCCCCTCAACCCCATCGGCCTCACCGTGCGCCTCGCGTAGCCGGGCCGGGCGCGCCGGCCCGCGCCCAAGACTCGCGATGCATTTTTCATCCCCGGGCGGGGCATATTGCAAAACGCTTGTCCAGTGCGCGCGGCAGGAGGAGGTGACTTATCGTGTTCCATCTGCTGCAGGCCCGGACTATGGGAACGACGAGCAATCTCTTCTTCTGGCTGGTAGTGGGCATCGTGGCCATCGTCGCCGTGTGGTGGTTCGCCACCGCTGCGGGCCGCCGCCGCATAGGCGCCGGAGGCGGGGAGGAGGGCGGCGACCGGCAGGGCGGCCCGAACCCAGGCAGGGGGGAATGAACCTCACGCCTGCGGGGGTATGCTAGCGCCCCTCCGGGGCGCGCTCGCCGTGGAGGTAAGCCAGGACCTCCTCGGCGGCTGCCCGGTTCATGCCCGGCAGGGCGGCCAGCTCTTCCACCGACGCGTTAGCGATGGCTTCCAAAGAGCGGAAACGGGTGAGCAACGCCTTCCGGCGCCGGGGCCCGATCCCCGGGATCTCCTCGAGGATGGACCGCAGCGAGGCCTTGCTGCGCAGCCGGCGGTGATAGCCGACGGCGAAGCGGTGCGCCTCGTCGCGCAGGCGCTGCACGAGGTGCAGCGCGCGGGAATCCCGGGGCAGCACGATGGGATCGGGCCGATCCGGGGCGAACAGCCACTCGTGCTCCTTGGCCAGCCCGAAGGCGGGGACGGCCTCCAAGCCGAGTTCCCGCAGCACCGCCAGCGCGGCGCTCAACTGGCCCCTCCCGCCGTCTATCACAATGAGGTCGGGCATCTCGACGAAGGCCGCATCCTCCGCCAGGCCGCGGCGGAAGCGGCGCTCCAGGACCTCCCGCATCATCGCGTAGTCATCAGGCCCGGGCACGCCGCGGATGCGGAACTTGCGGTACTGATCCTTGGCGGGCTTCCCGGCGCGGAACACCACCATGGACCCGACAGCCTGCCGCCCCTGGATGTTGGAGATATCGTAACACTCGATGCGGTGCGGCGGCGCGAAGAGGCCCAGGGCGCGCTGCAGCTCAGCCAGCGCCCCCTCGCCGCTCTCCCGGTCGCGCTCCTGCCGCAGCCGCTCCTCCTCCAGAAAAAGCGCGGCGTTCTTCTTCACCATCTCCACCAAGTGCCTCTTCTCCCCCCTCCTGGGGACGTGGAGTGACACCCGGCCGCCGCGCATCGAGCCGAGCCAGGCCGCGATGGCCTCGGCATCCTCGGGGAGGGTCTTCACGAGGATCTCCGGAGGTATGAAGGCCGCGCCGGCGTAGTACTGCTTGAGGAAAGCCGCCAGGACCTCCCCGTCCGGGGCGCCGGCCGTGGCGCTCAGGAAGAACGACTCGCGCCCCACCATCTTCCCCTCGCGCACGAAGAAGACCTGGGCGCAGGCCAGTTCCTCCTCGCTGGCCGGACCCCGGG
>JBBITQ010000156.1:0-265 GCA_037440685.1 Clostridiales bacterium | reverse complement strand
GGTCCCCCAAACGGTCGGAGACGATCTTCTGCTTCTCCACCACGCGTTCCAGGGAGCGCAGCTTGTCGCGCAGCTCGGCCGCCCGCTCGAACTCCAGCCGCTCGGCCGCCTCCTCCATCTCCCGCCGCAACCCTTCGAGGAGGTCGGTCTGCCGCCCCTCGAGGAAGAGGATGAGCTGGCGCACCATGTCCCGATAGGCCTCGGGGCTGCACTTGCCGGCGCACGGCCCGAGGCAGCGCTTGATGAAGTAATGGAGGCACGGGCG
>JBBITQ010000155.1:0-3967 GCA_037440685.1 Clostridiales bacterium | reverse complement strand
CCTTCAGGCCCACGGCCGACAGCAGCAGGCAGGCGGCGCTCCAGGCGCTGGCGTAACTGCGCCAGCGGGGCCAATGGCCGCGGCGCGCGGCGGTGGTGATGGAAGGCGACGACGTTGTCTTCCGCGTCGTGCGGCTGCCCGCCCTGCCGGCGCGGGAGGTCACCCGCGCCCTGTACCTGGAGATGGAGCGCGTCATGGCCCGTCCGCTGGACGACATGTCCCTGGACTACCTGCCCCTCTCCGCGGACGCTGCCGAAGACGGGGAGAGCCCCTTCCTGATCGTGGGCGCGCCCCGCGCCACAATCGACGCCTTCGCCGGCGCCCTCCGCCCCGCGGGATGGCGCAGCCCTTGCATCGAGCCGCACCCGGTCGTCCTCTTCCGCCTCTGGCACCTGGCCCGCCGCGCGGCGGCCCTGGCCCCCGCCGGCCTCGAGCTGGTCGCGGACCTGGGCGCCACGGCGTCGCGGTTCCTGGCCGTGGCCGGCGCGGCCCCCATCCTGTACCGCTCTGTGCCCGTGGGCGGACACGACTTCACCCGCGCCCTGGCCCTTCGCCACGGGGAGAGCATAGCGGCCGCGGAGATACGCAAGCTGAGGGATTACCAGGAGGATGACGCCCTGGACGACCTGGATGCCCCCCTCCGCACCCTGCTCACCGACCTGGACCGCGCCCTGCGCCACTTCGCGCGCCAGCACGGGGCGGAACCGAGCCGCCTCTGGGTTGCGGGCGGGGGCGCCAACTGGCCGGCCCTGCGGCGCACCATGGCCGCCAACCTGGGCATCCCCGTGGAGCCCGTAAGGCTGGCGCCGCTCGTCGCCCCGCCCCCGGGGATGCCGGACATCGACCCCCGGTTCGCGGTGGCGGTGGCCGCGGCCCTGCGCCAGATGCCTGCCAGCCACGCCGTACCAGGCCGGCCGGATACGGCTCTGGAGAAGGAGGAGATCGCCGTTGCACGCGGTTGATCTCCGCCGGCCCCGGCTCCTCTCCCCCACCCAGGCTCGCGCCGCCCGCTGGCGCCGGGCGGTGGCCGCCCTGGTGGCGCTCGACCTCCTCACCGTCGCCGCTTGGCTCGGGCTCACCGCCGGCGTGCGACGCCTGGAAGCGGCGCTCGCGGCCGGCCCCGCTGCGAGCGCGGCGTCCTTGGACGACCTGGCGGCACGCCGCCAGGGCATCCAGGCGCGCCTCCAGGCCCTCATGCCCCTCGAAAACGCCCCGGCGTGGGCGCCGCTCCTAGAAGCCATCGCCGCCGCCAGGCCCGGCGACGTCGCCATGGCGGCGGCGTCCGGGGCGCTCGATGCCAACGGCCTGACGCTGCAGGTCACCGGCGACGCGCCCACCCTGGCCGCCGTCGCATCCTACATGAAAAACCTGCAGCAGATCGCAGGGGTGAGGTCTATCCGCTTCGAGAACTCGGTCCGCAAGAAGGAGGGCGGCCTGCGCTTCCGGCTCAGCCTCGCCATCGCCCCCCCCCGCACGAAGGGAGTGCCGTCCGATGAGGCGGCACCTGAGCCCGCAAACCCTGGCCGCTCTTGCCGCGGCCCTGGTCCTGGCGTGGATCGCGCTCATCGCCCTGCTGGTCGCGCCAGCGTGGGGGCGGTTGGCAGACGCACGCCTCCTCCGGCAGCGGCAGGCCCTCCGCGCGCAGGAGCATCAGCAGGTGGCCAGGCGCCTGAGCGGCCTCCGGGCTGAAGTGCAAGACCTCTCGGCCAGGCTCCAGCGCCTGGAGGGCGGCATGTCGACCCCGAACGAGACGGGCGCCCTCCTGGCCAGGATCGAGGACGCGGCCCAATCCGCCGGGATCACGCTGACATCCGTGGCCACCGGCCCGCCGCAAGCCGTGACGCCGGGGTCACCAGGCGCTCCTCCCGGCACCTCACCCGGGACGACGCCCGGGGCGCCGGCCGCCTACGCCCCTTATTTCAAGGCCGCGATCACCATCGAGGCCGCCGGATCGCGCGCCGCCCTGATGTCATACCTCCTCGCCCTAGGAGGGATCCCGGGCCTGGCCTTAGAAGGCGTCGACCTGGTGACGGACCCCGAGGGCGTGTGGCGGGCTACCGCGCGCGGGAACCTCTATATGCGGGCGGCGCAGTGACCGGGCGGCGCGGCTACCCCGCCGCCACTGCCGCAGCCCCGCCCAGCAACCGGCGGAAGATCTCGGTCACAGGGATGATGTCGTCTATCTCCCCCACCCGCGGCCCGGTGAAGACGAGGCCGTGCTCCACGTCGCCGCGCTGGGCGTTGGTGAGGGAGTTGAAGATGCAGTGGCTGACGCTCGGGTCCTCGCGGTGGCGGCAGCGCTTCAGGCAGTTGTGGCAGCGCACCCGGACCCCGTCAACCCGCGGCAGCTTCTCCGCCGTGTGGGGAACGATGGCGCGAGAGGCCATCCCCGTCGGGCTCCAGTCCTCCACCTGGCTGCCGGTCGCCGCCACCCAGGCCTGCTTCATCGCCGGAGAGGCGGCCGATTCCACGCTCATGGCGAAGCGCGTGCCCATCTGCACGCCATCAGCGCCCATGGCCAGAGCGCGATCGATGTCCTCGCGGTGCAGGATGCCTCCGGCAGCTATCACGGGCCCGGAGAAGCCGTGCGCGCGCAGCGTCTCCAGAACAGGCGGAAACAGCTCCCACGTTGAGATGTTCGGGTCCTCCGGGCCGAGATGGCCGCCCGCCTGGCCGCTCTCCACCACCACCCCCGCCACGCCCTCGGTGCGCGCCACGATGCGCGCCGCCTTGGGGGAGGAGATGATGGCCAGCCCCGGGATCCCCGCCGCCGCCAGCCGGCGGAACGGCTCCCGTGCGAAGCCGGCCCCGATGGCCACGAAGTCCACCCTCTCCTCGATGCAGACGTCCAACAGCCGGTCGAAGAGCGTGCCGGCGTACATCAGGTTCACGCCGAACACCCCGTCGGTCGCTGCGCGCGTCTGCCGGATCTCCCGTCGCAGCTCACCCGGCGGGATGCCCATGCCGCCGATGGTCCCCACGCCTCCGGCGTTGGCCACCGCGGCCACCAGGCGGTGCAAGGCGATGCGGATCGACATGCCGCCCTGGACGATGCAATAGCGGGCGACCTTGCTGCCGATTCTCAGGGGAGGTAGGGTCACAGGGCGATAGATCCTTTCCTCGTCGACTTTTCGCGTTTATTCGACACGACACGGCACCGATTCCTGCTGAAGGCGAGGCCGCACCGCGGAACGGAACCGCCCTCCCTTGCATCCGCCCCGTCCCGCCGGCTCATCCTATGTGGGGCGATCCCAGCCGCCAGCGCGTCAGACGGGGATCGCGCCAAGGGGCTTGATGTGCAAAGATGGACGCATCGACCGCGGCCGAGCTGTCGTGGGCCATCGCCGGCCAGTCGGGCGAGGGGATCGACTCCACCGGCGAGATCTTCGCCCGTGCCCTCCACCGGCTCGGCTATCACGTTCACGCCTACCGCAACTTCCCCTCGCGCATCAAAGGGGGGTGCGCCGACTACACGGCCCGCGCCGCCCTCCGGCCCGTCCGGTGCCAGGCAGACCAACTGCAGTTCCTGGTCGCCCTGGACCCCGACTGCCTGCCAGACCTGTGGCCGCGCCTGGCACCCGAAGCCGTGGTGATCTGCGAAGCGACCGCACCCGCCGGGGCCCCCGCGCCCAGGGTCGCGGTGGAGGCCGTCCCGTTCACCGCCCTGGCGCGGGACGCTGGCAACCCGATCGCGAAGAACATGGTCGCCCTGGGGCTCTCCGCCGCCCTCCTCGGCCTGCCCCGCGACGCCTTCGCCGCCGCCCTCGAACACCGTTTCGGCCGCAAGGGGGAGCTGGTGCTGGAGCAGAACCTGGCGGCGCTGCAGAAGGGCCAGGAGGTGGCGGCGCGCCTCCCCGCCCGCGTGCGCGCGGCGGCGGAGCGGCTCCGGCTGCCTGCCGTGCCCGCAGGCGGCGCGCCGCGAGCTGGGCGAAGCGATCGAATTCGTGCAGCCGCAAGGCGGTCTGTT
>JBBITQ010000154.1:0-3973 GCA_037440685.1 Clostridiales bacterium | reverse complement strand
CGCCAGCGCCACCGCTCCCGCCCCCGCCCGCACCTCCGGGCCCGCCGCCCGCGACCCCGGTCGCCGGAGGAGGCGGCGCCCCGCGGGCAGGAACACCGCGGCGACGGTGGCGGCCCAGACGGCGGCGGTGATCGGGAGGCGGTGCCACGCCAGAACGGCGATCCGCTGGCTACCGTACAGGGCCGCCACCAGTTCCTGGCGGCCGTCCCCATCCACATCGGCGAGGACGGGGTTGACGATCCCCGGCACGAACACCTTCCAGAGCCGGACCAGCCGCGTCCCGTCCCAGCGGTAACCGCCCAGGTAGCGGCGCTCGTCCCAGCCCCAGAAGCCTTTGTCCTGGGCGATGATCATGGATTCGGGGCCGGCGCCGGGGCGACCATAGCCTTCGAAGCGGAAGGCAGGGTTCGGTGCCTCCCAAAGGGTGGCCCCCGTGGCCACGTCCCTGATCAGCGCCCCCTCGTCCGGCCGGTTGATGAGCTGCTCCAGCCGGCCGTCGCCGTTCACGTCCGCCGTGGCGACGGCGTAGAGCACCAGGCGGGACGGCACCAGGGGGGTCAGGGCCGGGTCGGCCGCCGGGGTGCCGTGGCGCGCCTGCATGTCCGCCCAGGAGGCATGGGAAGCGGCCACGCCGCGTAGCGTCAGGCCGAGGGCCGAGAAGGGCAGGCGGCCGGGATCGGCGCCGGCCACGGCGGCGAAGGGATCGGCCGCGCCCCGGAAGGCGAATCCCGGCCGGCCGTCCTCCCCCAGGGACCAGGCCGTCGCCAGGGGAGGGGCGCCAGCATGTTCGTTGCGCAGGAGCCCGATCAGGCGGCGCCGCGCCGACGCGGGCATCTCCTCCGGCGGCCAGCGCCGGAAACGGGTTCCGTCCCAGCGGAACACCTCATAAGCGAACCGGTAGCCTGTCAGCGGGACGTCCCGGGCCTCGCGCCCGGGCTGGCCGATGACGGCTGCGATCTCCGCCCGGCCGTCACCGTCCAGGTCGGCCACCACGGGGGTGAAGAAGGGGATCTTGGCCTGACCAGTGAGGGGTGGGCTCACCCAGCGCGGTTTGAAGGCGGTCAGCGCGGGGTACAGGACGGGATCGAGCAGGGTGGCCAACACGGCGGCGATCATCACGGGAGGCAAGCCGCGCCAGAGCGGGACGCGCGCCGCCGCCCGCAGGAGGAAGAGCAAGCCCGCCGCGGCCACTACGAAGCCGCCCCAGCGCGCCGCCGGGGGATACGCCGCCAGGTTGCGGGCCGCCTGGAGGGCGTAGAGGAACGCCAGGGCAAGCGCCGCCGCCTCCAGCCTGCGCCCCCGCGGCAGCGCGCCGAGCATGCCGAAAGCCAGGAGCACAGCCAGTACCGGGCCGCCGAAGGCGTACTCGGAGATCAGGGGCACTGCGAGGAAGTAATAGAACACGGCGCCGAGGAGCGCCATCCCAGCCGCCTGGCAGGCCTCGCGCCAGAGCCTCACGAGCGGCGCCCCCCTGCTGCTGGCGCGCCAGGGGAACGCGCGCCGACGGCATCCCCGGCCGGGTCTCCTTGAACCAGGACCGGCAGGACGGTGAGGAGGCCGGCCAGGAACCAGAAATAGGCGTTGAGGAACGGGATCTCGAAGATGTTCTCCACGGCGTTGTGCACGATGACCACCAGGAGCGCCCCCCAGAGGCCGAAGGCGAGGAGCCGCTCCCGCCGGCGCCCGAGAGACCGGCAGACGCGGGCGCCCAGGGCGGCGCACGAGCCCATGAGGGCCACGAAGGCGACCAGGCCGGGCAGGCCGCTCTCGGCCATGGTCTTGGCGTAGTAGTTATCGGTGTAGATCACGCCCAGGCGCCGGGCGGCGACGGCCCCGCCCCACTGGCCGACGCCCGCGCCCGTGAGCGGGCTGTGGGCCATCTGCTTGTAAGCCTCGTTCCAGCGGAACAGGCGCCCCCCTGGCACCGTGGCGCGCTCCAGGTACGATGGCGAGACGAGCTGGACCATGCGCTCCCTGACCGGCGGCACCGCGACCCCCAGAGCGACGGCCGCGAGCAGCAGCACCGGCACCAGCCGGCGGTTCAGGGCATGGGCCACCACGGCCCCGGCCGCGGCAAGGCCCAGCCAGGCACCCCGGGAGAAGGTGGAGAGGAGGCCGGCGACGATCACCCCGCCGGCAGCGAGGAGGGCCGCGCGCCGCCAGGTGCTCCGCTCATAGAAGGCCCAGCCCACGGCCAGGGGCACCAAAAGGGCCAGGTAGTCCCCGAGGCCGTTGGGGCTGCCGACGATGGAATACGCCCGCGTCCGCAGGCTCTCCGTCACGCTGACCCACTCGGGCGGCATGGGCGCGTTGGTGACGTACTGGTATAGGCCGTGGGCGGCAGCGAGGGACCCCAGCCCGACCATGGCGTAGACGGAGCGGTGCAGGTCGCGGGGTTCGTCGACCAGGTTCAGCGCGATGAGGAGGGCCGCCATGTACTCGAAGTCGGCCCTCAGCCCCTCAAGGCCGATGGAGAGATGAGGGAGGTCGGCCAGGACGTTGGCAGCGGCGACCGCCATGAAGAGACCGATGGGCCGCAGCACCGGCGACAGGCGCAACGGCGCACCCGCGCGGAGGCGCCGGGCGACGAGGGCGAGCCCCAGGACGAGAACGGCCTCGTCCCACAACGACGGCAACACGGGGAGGCCGCTCTTCCGCAGCGCGAAGTCGACGAACGGATAGGCGACGACCAGGCCCAGGACGACAAGCCGCGTCCGCTCCACGAGAGCGTTCACCGTCCCCCCTCCCCCGGCAGGCGGGCCGCCGGCGCGCGCCGGCTCAGGAGCCTGACCGGCCAGGAAGCCAGCCGCCCCAAGAGGGCGGTCTCCGGCAGGCCGAGGAGCGCTGCCCCGGCCACGTAGACAGCCGCCCCCACGGCGATGAGCAGCGCCAGCTCCATCGCCTGGCTCAGGAGGCCAGCGCCGGCCAGGATGCCGGAACCGGCGAGCGCCGCCTGGACCGCCAGCACCGCGGCCGCCATAGCCGCGCAAGCCGCCGTCACCCTGGCGGTGTACGTCAAGAGCTGAGAGCCCCCGATGGCCCCCACGCGCCGGCGCATGAGGTGCGCGATCCCCAGGGCGTAGAAGACCTGCCCGAGCGAGCTGGCCAGGGCGAGGCCGGCGTGGCCCATGGAACCTATCAGGGCGAAACTGAAGGCCACGACCGTGGCTATCGTCGCCAGGGAGACGAGGAGCGGGGAACGGGTGTCGCCAAGGGCGTACAGCCCCTTCGCCCAGACCACGGCGACGCCGGCCGGGACCAGCCCCACCGACAGGCCAAGGACGGCGGCGCTGGTGGCCGCGGTGTCGGGAGCGCCGAACGCCCCGCGCTCGAAGAGGACGCGGATCACTGGCTCCCGCAGCAGGGCCAGGCCCACCGCCATGGGGGCGACCACGAAGAGCATGGCGCGCACCCCCTCGACCAGGGCGCGGCGGAACAGGGCGGTGGAGTCCAGGACGTGGCGGGACAGGGCCGGGTAGATGACGGTCCCGATGGCGGCTCCGAAGATGCTGAGGGGCAGTTCGGCCACCCGCGTGGCGTAGTTCAAATACGAGATGCTGCCCGCGGGCAAGCCCGAGGCGATGACCCGGTTGACGTACAGCACGAGCTGGGAGGCCAGCGTCCCGAGCATGAGGGGTCCCAGCATGCGCCCGCACATGCGCAGCCCGGGGTCGCGGAGGTCCAGGACCGGCAGGTAGCGGTAGCCGGCGGCGCGCAACCCGGGGAGCTGGATGGCGAGATAGGCCGCTGCCCCCACCATGGTGCCGATCGCCGCCGCGGCGATGCCCGTCACTGGAGCCAGCGCCAGGATGGCCGCGATGGTCAGCCCGTTCATGGGGATGCCGGCGATGGCGGGCAACAGGAAGGAATGGCGGGCCTGGAGGAACCCCGTCGCGATCGCCGCCAGGGTGATGAAGACCATGGCGGGGGCCACCAGGCGCACCATCTCCGCCACGAGCGCCCTGCCACGGGC
>JBBITQ010000153.1:0-3974 GCA_037440685.1 Clostridiales bacterium | reverse complement strand
GGAAGCGTCGCGGGAAGGGTGAAGCCGACGTGTTCAGCGGGATCGTGGAAGAGATGGGCGAAGTGGTCCGCCTGCGCCGCCAGGGCGAGGCCATGGAGCTCGCGATCCGGGCACAGGCGGTGCTGGACGGCACCCGGATCGGCGACAGCATAGCCGTGAACGGCGTCTGCCTGACGGTGCGGGAGATGGACCGCCGCTCCTTCGTCGCCGACGTGATGCCCGAGACGGCCCGGGTCACCAACCTGGGCGCCCTGACGCCAGGCGCGGCCGTGAACCTGGAGCGGGCGCTCCGCCTCGGCGACCGCCTGGGCGGACACCTGGTGACCGGCCACGTGGACGGCACCGGCCGCGTCTTGGGGCGCCTCGAACTGGACAACGCCTTCCTCTTGGAGATCGCCACCCCGCCGGAGGTCAGCCGCTACCTGGTGCCGAAGGGATCGGTGGCCGTCGACGGGGTGAGCCTTACGGTGGCTCGGTGCGAGGGGGACAGGTTCACCGTCTCCATCATCCCCCACACGGCCGCCCGCACCAACCTGGGCCGGAGGCGGCCCGGCGACGTGGTGAACCTGGAGGCGGACCTCATCGGCAAGTACGTCGCCAGCCTGCTGGCTGAGATCTGGCCCGCCCCGGCCGCAGCGCCGGGCGCAGCCCCGGAGCGCCGGCCCACAGCCGGCGTGCCGGCGGGCGGCCCAGCGGCCCGGCTGACGCCGGAGTTCCTGGCCGCGCACGGCTTCGCGGCGCCAGGCCGGAAGGAGGGCTGAGCATGGACCGGGTGGAACACGCCGGGGCAGACAACGGATTCGATACCATCGAGGACGCCATCGCCGACATCCGCGCGGGCAAGATGGTCGTGGTGGTCGACGACGAACAGCGGGAGAACGAGGGCGACCTGGTCATGGCCGCCGAGAAGGTGACACCGGAGGCCATCAACTTCATGGCCCGGTACGGTCGTGGCCTCATCTGCTTGCCCATGACGGCGGAGCGGCTGGCGGAGCTGGAGATCCCGCCCCTTTTGGACCAGCGCGGTCCCTTCCCCGCCGGTGATCACCACGGCACGGCGTTCATGATGCCCATCGACGCCCGGGAGGGTGTGACCACCGGCATCTCGGCCGCCGACCGCGCCCGCACGGTGCGGGTGGCCATCGACCCTGCCACCCGCCCCGAGGACCTGGTGCGGCCCGGCCACCTCTTCCCGCTCCGCGCCCGGGAGGGCGGGGTGCTACGGCGTCCCGGCCACACCGAGGCGGCCGTCGACCTGGCGCGCCTGGCCGGCCTCTACCCCGCCGGCGTGATCTGCGAGATCATGAATGAGGACGGCACCATGGCCCGCCTCCCCCAGCTCCGGGAATTCGCTAGACGGCACGGTCTCCGGCTCATCAGCATCGCCGACCTGATCCGCTACCGCCGCCGGCGGGAGAAGCTGGTGCGCCGGGTGGCCAATGTGCGGCTCCCCACCCGCTTCGGCGATTTCGACCTGGTCGCCTACGACGACCTGATCACAGGGGAAACCCACGTGGCCCTCATCAAGGGCGACCCGACCGGCGAACCGCCGCCCCTCGTGCGCGTGCACTCGGAGTGCCTGACGGGCGAGGTGTTCGGTTCCCACCGCTGCGACTGCGGCGAGCAGCTGGAGCAGGCGCTGCGGATGATCGAGGCGGAGGGACGCGGCGTCCTCCTCTATATGCGCCAGGAGGGGCGCGGCATCGGCCTGCGCAACAAGCTCCGGGCCTATGAACTGCAGGAGTCGGGCCTGGACACGGTCGAGGCCAACGAGGCCCTGGGCTTCCCGCCCGACGCCCGCGACTACGGCACGGGCGCCCAGATCCTGGCCGACATGGGCCTCCGGCGCATCCGCCTCCTCACCAACAACCCGCGGAAATACAAGGGCCTGGCCGGCTACGGCCTGGAGATCGCGGAGCGCGTGCCGATCAAGGTAGAGCCCCGTCCCGCCAACGCCCGCTACCTGGAGGCCAAGCGGACGAAGCTCGGGCATCTCTTCTGACCGCATGGCTCGCCCGGCAGCCGGGTAGCGCCAATCCGCTCACGCGGACCGGGAGCAAGGAACGGCCAACAGCGACAATCAAAGCGAGGTGCATGGACATGCAGGTGCTGGAAGGGAATCTGATCGGGCAGGGAATGCGGTTCGCCGTGGTGGTGTCGCGGAACAACGAGTTCATCACCGCGCGCCTCCTGGACGGGGCGCTGGACGCCCTCAGGCGCCATGGCGTCGCCGACGAGGACATCACCGTGGCCCGGGTGCCCGGCGGTTTCGAGCTCCCCCTAGCGGCCCAGCGGCTGGCCACCTCCGGCCGGTACCACGCCGTGATCTGCCTGGGCGCCGTGATCCGGGGCGCCACCCCCCACTGGGAGTACATCGCCGCCGAGGCGGCCAAGGGCATCGCCCAGGCGGCCCTCGCCACCGGCGTGCCGGTGACTTTCGGCGTGCTCACCTGCGACACCATCGACCAGGCGGTGGAGCGGGCCGGCACCAAGGCGGGCAACAAGGGCTTCGACGCCGCCGTGTCCGCCATCGAGATGGCCAACCTGCTCCGGGCGATGCCGCAAGGGACTTAGCGGAGGGCCGCCACGGCCTCGACCAGCGTGCGCACCGGGATGACCCGTATCGGTCCGGCCACCGACCGCGCCTCCGCGTACTCGGCGGCCGGCACGAGGAAGACCTCAGCCCCGGCGCGGCGCGCCGCCAACACCTTCTGCCGCACCCCGCCGACGGACCCCACCCGCCCAGAAGGCCATATGAGGCCCGTCCCAGCCACCACCCGGTCGCCCGCCAGGGGCGCGGGGCCATCCAGGGCGTCCAGGATCTGCAGGGCAAACACCAGACCGCCGGAGGGCCCGCCGACCTGGGCGGGGCTGAAGGTCACCGGCACCGGGAGCCGGCAGGAGAACCCCTCTGTCACCGCCTCGACCCCCAGGGCTGCCAGGCCCGCCCGCCGGTCCGGCTGGGGGGGAAGCGGCGCCCGGATCGACTCCCGGCGCCCGGCGCGGACGACCGCCAGGTCCAGGGCCTTGCCGCCGGCCCCCGCCACGGCCCGATCCAGGTCCTCCAACAGGCGCACGGGGGCACCGCCCGCCGCGATGATCACGTCGCCCGCCTGAACCCGCCCTGCCCAAGGGCTGCCAGCAACCACACCGAGGACGCGCGCGCCCCGCCCGTCGGCGACGACCCCGTAACCGGCCTGGCGTTCCGCCGCGCAGGCGGCTGCCGCCTGGCTCTCCTCCATCTCTGCCTGCATGGCGGCACGGAAACCGACGATCGTCTGCCCTTCCGGCAGGAACGCCGCCCGCGGCGCCACATCGGTGCCAGGCCAGAACGGCGCCCAGAGCAGTTGCCCCAAGCTGGCCTCCCGGACAGCCACGGTGGTGATGAGGAAGCGGCCGGCGCCGGCCACCCCGTCCACCCGCACCAGCGGCGCAGCGGCCAGCGCCAGGCCCGGACGCACCAAGTAGTACCCGGACGGCACGGCGTGAAGAGCAACCAGCAGCGCCGCCACCACCGTGCCGGCGGCGAGAGACCGGCCGACTCGTTTCCAGGACCGCTTTCCGGAGAGGCTCTCAGAATCGGGGGGCACCATCACGGACGGCGCTCATTGCCGGGCCTCGTGGCGCTCGTCGTCGCCGACGGCGCCCGCCGGCCCGAGCTCCTCCAGCCCCTGGCGCACCACGGCCAGGCACTTCTGGAGGTTGCCCTCCAGCCGCTGCAGGAGTTCCCCGGCATACTCGCGGGCGCCCATCTTGATCTCCCGGCTGTGCCGCCGCGCCTCGTCGATGATGCGGCTGGCCTCCTCCTCGGCGCGCTGGGCGATGGCCGACTCGCGGGTGAGCTTCTCGGCGTAGGCCTGGGCCTCCTTCACGATGGCCTCCGCCTCCTCCCGCGCCTGGGCGATGATGCGGTCGCGTTCCCGCAGGATGCGCTGGGCCTGCTGCACGCCCTCGGGCAAGGCGGCACGCAGGTG
>JBBITQ010000152.1:3321-3979 GCA_037440685.1 Clostridiales bacterium | reverse complement strand
CGCACCCGGTACGACCTGGAGATGCTGGCCACGATGGGCTTTTGCAGCGGGATCGAGAACTACTCCCGGCATCTCACGGGACGCCGCCCCGGGGAACCGCCGTACACGCTCCTAGACTTCTTCCCCCGCGACTTTCTCATGGTGATCGACGAGTCCCACGTGGCGATACCGCAGATCGGGGGCATGTATGAAGGGGACCGTTCACGGAAGTCGCTGCTGGTGGAATACGGCTTCCGCCTGCCTTCGGCGCTGGACAACCGGCCGCTCACCTTCCAGGAGTTCGAGGCGCGCATGAACCAGGTCGTCTTCGTCTCGGCGACGCCCGGCCCCTACGAGCTGCGGCATAGCGAGCGGATCGTGGAGCAGATCGTGCGCCCGACCGGTCTCCTCGACCCGGAGGTGGAGGTGCGTCCGACCCGGGGGCAGATCGACGACCTGGTGGCCGAGGTCCGTGATCGGGTGGCCAAGGACCAGCGCGTCCTGATCACCACGCTGACCAAGCGCATGGCCGAGGAGCTCACGGAGTACCTGCGGGAGCTGGGGATCAAGGTCCGCTACCTGCACTCCGAGATCGACACCCTGGAACGCATGGCCATCATCCGCGACCTGCGGCTCGGGGTCTTCGACGTCCTGGTGGGGATTAACCTCCTGCGCGAAG
>JBBITQ010000152.1:0-3302 GCA_037440685.1 Clostridiales bacterium | reverse complement strand
TCCCTGAGGTGAGCCTCGTGATCATCCTCGACGCCGACAAGGAGGGGTACCTGCGCTCGGAGCGCTCGCTGATCCAGACCATCGGCCGGGCTGCTCGCAACGTCGACGGCAAGGTGATCATGTACGCCGACACCATCACCGGCTCGATGCGGGCGGCCATCGAGGAGACGGAACGCCGCCGCCGCATCCAACACGAGTTCAACCTCCGCCACGGCATCACGCCGCGTTCCGTGCAGAAGGCTGTGCGGGACGTGATCGAGGCCACGAAGAGCGTGGCGAGGGGCGGGGAGCCCGCCTCCTGGGACGACATCCCCGCCCGCGAGATACCGGAGGTCATCGAGCGGCTGCGCAAGGAGATGAAAGAGGCGGCCAAGCTCCTGGAGTTCGAGCGCGCCGCGCTCCTGCGCGACATGATCATAGAGCTTGAGGGGAGGCGGGAGCGGCGCGAGGCCGTCGGGCAGGGCCGGAAGCCGTCAAATTGACCCGGCGCGAAACCGTATTGTATACTGTAGGTTGCCTCGGGGCGTGGCGCAGCGGTAGCGCACTTGGTTTGGGACCAAGGGGTCGCTGGTTCGAATCCAGTCGCCCCGACCAGCGGTCATGGGCGGGTGTCGCCTAGTGGTAGGGCCTCTGCCTTCCAAGCAGATCGCGCGGGTTCGATTCCCGTCACCCGCTCCAGAAAATTTCGCGGCCTGTCTCTCCGCGCCGTGGCGCCCGTAGCTCAGACGGACAGAGCACCGACCTTCTAAGTCGGGTGTCGCAGGTTCGAGGCCTGCCGGGCGCGCCAGCTTTGCAGACGACGCGGTCTGAGATAAAATTGAGTGAGTCCATTATAAATCCGAACGCTTCTTGCGGTGGCTGTAGCTCAGTTGGTCAGAGCGCCAGACTGTGGCTCTGGATGTCGTGGGTTCGAATCCCATCAGCCACCCCATTTTTCTGGGGCGTCGCCAAATGGTAAGGCAGCGGCCTTTGGAGCCGCCACTTCCAGGTTCGAATCCTGGCGCCCCAGCCAGCCATGTTGGCGATCAGCGAGGGTGGTGGAACTGGCAGACACGCAAGACTTAGGATCTTGTGCCTTGACGGCGTAAGGGTTCAAATCCCTTCCCTCGCACCAGAGAACGCTGCGTCGTGGTGGCCATGCATGGTCCTTGAGGTGGTAGCTCACACTCCGCTCGCGACCGGAGGGGCTACCTTCTTTTTGTCATTGCCGGCGGCTGTCCGGCTGGAGGTGGATGGCTGATAGATGAAGGCGGAACTGGAAAAGTTACAAAACGGCTTGGCTACGCTCAGCGTGGAGGTGGATGCGGGTCGCGTGAACACCGCTCTGGAGGAAGCCTACCGCCGGTTGGTGAAGCGGGTGAACGTCCCCGGCTTCCGCAAGGGCAAGGCGCCGCGCCCCATCCTCGAACGTCACGTGGGCAAGGCTGCCCTGTGGAATGAAGCGCTCGACGGGCTTCTCGCCGAATCCTACCGCGCCGCCGTTGCCAGCACTGGCATAGAGCCGGTGGATGAGCCCAGGTTCCAGGTGGAGCGCATGGCCGATGGCGAGCCCCTCGTCTTCAAGGCCACCGTCTGGGTGCGGCCCGAGGTCCGGTTGGGCGACTATCGCTCCATCACCGCATCGCGCCAGGTGCCGGAGGTCACAGCGGCCGACGTGGAACGGTACCTGGAAAGGATGCGAGAGGGCCAGGCGCGCCTGGAGGTGGAGGAAGGGGCATCGGTCAGGGAGGGGCACTTCGTGGTGGTGAGCTATGAGATCCTGGTCGATGGCGCCCCCTTGCGGGGGGGGCGTGGTGAGCAGGTGATGTTCCAGGTCGGCGCCGGCCAGCTCCCCCCAGAGGTGGAACGCGGTCTCCTGGGGATGAGGCCGGGCGATGAGGGCGAGATCCCCTTTGCTCTTCCCGATGGGGCAGGGGAGGGGTTGGCCGGCAAGACGGGTGTGTTCAAGGTGCAGTTACATGAGGTCAAGCGCAAGGTGTTGCCCGCCCTCGATGACGATTTCGCCCGGCAACTGGGCGAGTATGCCAGCCTAGAGGAATTGCGTTCCGAGGCAGAGAATAGACTTAGGCTGGCGGCGGAGCGCAAGGCGGATGAAGAACTGGCTGGCCGTGTGGTGCAAGAGGTGGTTGAGCGGTCTGAGGTCTCTGTCCCGCCGGTCCTGGTCGACCGGCGCATGGACACGCTGTTGCGCCGCTGGCTGGCAGAGCTTAGACAGGCCGGCATCGCACCCGGCGACTACCTGGCCGCGGCAGGGGTGTCCGCCGAGGATTTCCAGAACGACCTGCGCCGGCAGGCGGAAGCCGAGGTGCGTGCCGAGCTCGTGATCGACGCCGTGGCCAAGGCCGAGGGCATCGAGGCGAGCGACGGGGAAGTGCAGGAAAGGCTTCAGGCTGCCGGCCTATCCCAGGACGTTGCAATGATCGTACGGCGTTCGATAATAAGGGAAAAGGCGGCTGTCTTCCTCAAAGAGCTGGCCGAGGCGAATGCCCGGGCGGAAGCCTCCTGACGGGGAAAGGGGTCGGATCGTGAATCAGATGCAATATCTGGTGCCGATGGTCATCGAGCAGACCAACCGGGGGGAGCGGGCTTACGACATCTACTCGCGCCTCCTGAAGGACAGGATAATCTTCATCGGGACGCCCATCGATGACACCGTGGCGAACCTGGTGATCGCCCAGCTTCTGTTCCTCGAGACAGAGGATCCCGATCGGGACGTCTCCATCTACATCAACTCGCCCGGCGGCTCTGTCGATGCGGGCCTGGGGATCTACGACACGATGCAGTACATCAAGCCCGACGTCTCCACCATCTGCGTGGGGATGGCGGCCAGCATGGCGGCCGTCCTGCTGGCGGGAGGTGCCAAGGGCAAGCGCTATTGCCTGCCCCATTCCAAGGTCATGATCCACCAGCCCTGGACGGGCGGCATCCGCGGCCGGGCCACGGACGTGAAGATCTACGCCGACGAGATCCTCAAGGACAGGCAGCGGCTCAACCAGATACTGGCCGAGCACACCGGCCATCCGATCGAAAAGATCGAGCGCGATACGGAGAAAGACTATTTCATGTCAGCCGAAGAGGCCAAGGCATATGGTATAGTCGATGAGGTCCTCAGCCCGCGGGCGCTGCAGAAGGCCCGGTAAGAAGGGAGAAGAGTCATGTTCAAGTTCAGCGACGAGAAAGGGCAGCTCAAGTGCTCCTTCTGCGGCAAGTACCAGGATCAGGTGCGCCGCCTGGTCGCCGGGCCTGGGGTGTACATCTGCGACGAGTGCGTCGAGCTCTGCAACGACATCATCGAGGAAGAG
>JBBITQ010000151.1:270-4085 GCA_037440685.1 Clostridiales bacterium | reverse complement strand
TGGCCCTCCTTCCGCTCCTTGAAGAGGGAGAAGAGGAACCGCAGCCGCGCCGGCAGGTATTCCTGGATGCTCGTGAGGATGACGTGCTCCAGCAGTGTCTCCCCGCGCACCTCCCGGACAGCGGGATAGAGCTTGGTCAGGGTGACCAGGAGGCGCGCGCCGGAGTCGCCGAGGATGCCCGCCAGGTCCTGGCGGCGGTAGAGGGGGTTGACGGGGACCGCCACCGCCCCCGCCCGCAGCGCCCCGTAGAAGGCGATGGGGAACTGCGGGCAATTGGGGAGCATTATCGCCACCCGGTCGCCGGGGTTGATCCCCAGGGCGCGGATGCCGCGGGCGAAGTCGTCGGCGAGGGCGTCGACCTGCGCGTAGCCCAGGGCCCGACCGGCGAAGACGGTCATGGGCCGGCGCGGGTGGGAGCGGGCGGAGCGCGCCAGGAAGTCGGGCAGGACGAGGTCGGGGTACTCGAGGTGGTGCGGGACCCCGGGCTCGTAGTGCTGGCGCCACACCGGCTCCATGCGGTCTCCTCTCCGAAGGTGGGATGGCTTCCAAGAAGATATCTCTTCTGCAGCCGGGTCCCGTCCACCTTCTTGTGAGGAGCCGGTTCAGATCCGCACGGGCTCGGGGGCCGCGAGCCTCCCCTCCCACAGCGCCACGTGGCGCTCCTCGTCCGCCAGGATCTCCTCCAGCACGCGCCGCGTGGCCTCGTCGCCCTCCCGGGCGCAGATGACGACGTGGCGGCGGTACCGCTCCACCACGTCCCGCTCCCGGTCCAGGTCGTCCTGCATCATCCGCCGCAGGTCGCCGCCGCGGGCAAAGTCGGGGACGCGGGCGGTGGGCTCCCCGCCCAGCTCCACGACCCGGCGCGCCAGGCGGGCCAGGTGGCGCATCTCCTCGATGGCCGTCTGGCGGAATAGCTCCCGCACTTCGCCCCCCTCCTGCTCGGGGCCGGTGAACCAGTGGTAGAGGTACTGCATCACCCCGCCGAGTTCCACGGAGACGTCCTCGTTGAGGAGCGCGATGATCCGCTGGCTGTCCATGGCTTCACCCTCCGCGGATATGGTGCCCATGGTGCCGATCGGCGTTGCACGCCGTCTCCGAGGCGGATGTCCTTTGCGCCGCCGCTCACCGGGCGGCGGCGCGCTCGGCCTCGCGGCTCCTCAGGCCGAGAGCAGCCACCGCGCCGGCCCCGACGATCGCCGCCAGCACGGTAAAGGCAAGATGGTAACCGGAGACGGCTGAGCCATGGGAGGCGACGACGGCGCCGATGAGGGGCCCGCCCACCATGTGCCCCACGCTGCGGAAGATGGTGTTGACGGCCTGGGCGGCGCCGCGATAGTCCGACCCCGCGGCGTTGAGGACGATGTACCGGAGCGGCGCGCCGACCAGGCTGGCCAGCCCCAGCCCGACGACGACGGCGCCGGCGAGGAAGAGCGGCAGCGACCCCGTCGCCCACCGGAGGAAGCCGAGGCCGCTCGCCAGGACGGCTGCTCCCGCCACCACCACCACGCGGGAACCCAGCCGGTCCAGGAGGTGGCCTGCGATCGGCGCGCCCGCCGCTATCGCCAGGACGGCCGGCAGGAGCATGAAGCTGGCGGTGTGGGGCGCGAGCCCGAAGGCGGCCACCAGGAGGGAGGGCATGAACACCATGCCCGCCTCGACCATCCCCGCCACCACCGAGAGCGCGTTGGCGATGGCCAACTGCCGCTGGGCGAGGAGGCCGGGGTCGATGAGCGGCCGCTCAGCCGCCCGCTCCGCGTTCCAGAACAGGACCAGCAGGGCCGCCGCCCCCGCGAACAGCGGCCAGACCCTTGGTGACGCCAGGCTAGCCGCCAGGCGGGTGGCGTCCAGCGCGCTGACGCCGAGCGCCAGGGAGGCCAGTCCCCCGCTCAGGAGCGCCACGCCGCGGGCGTCGAAACGCCCCGGCTCCGCCCGGCCCTCGGCCGGGAGCACCCGCAGGCCGCGCGCGATGACGAGGGCCGCCACCGGCAGGTTGACCAGGAACAGCCAGGGCCACCCGAAGCGCAGGAGGATGCCGCCAAGAACCGGCCCGATGAGGAACGCCAGCCCGAACACCATGCCGATCATGCCGAGAGCGCGCCCCCGCCGCTCAGGCGGGAAGGTGTCGCCGATGACGGCGCTGGCCACCGGCAGGATCCCCCCCGCCCCGAACCCCTGGATGGCCCGGCCCGCCAGGAGCACCGGGAAGGATGGCGCCAGGGCCACCACCAGGGAACCGAGGGCGAAGACGGCGACATTCGTAACGTAGACAGGCCGGCGGCCGCGGAGGTCGGAGAGCCTGGCGGTGATGGGAGCGCCTACGAGCGTGAACAGCACGTACGTGGTGAAGACCCACGCCAGGTAGCGGGCGTCCACGCCGAAGCTGCGGCCGATGGAGGCCAGGGCCGGGCCGACGATGGCCACGTCCAGCGCCGCCATCAGGACGCCGAGGAAGAGCACGGACAGGATGCGCCTCTGTTCGGCAGTGAGCGGTTCCCGGCGGAACACCGAGTCTCCCCTCCCCTGTCCGGATGATTATACCAAGGACGGGGAGGCGACGCCACGCGCAGCGCGCCGCCAGTGCCGCGGCTGGGGAGCAACAAGGCGCGTTCCTCCCGCCGTTCAGGGCAGCACCATTTCTCCAGGACCGCCCGGATCCGGTCCGCCGTCGCGGGCGGGGCCGATCACCTCGGCAGGGCGGTCCCCGTTCGGCTCGCGGCGCCCGTGGGCCATCTGGCCACCCAGGAGACCCGCGTTCAGGAGCACGATGGCCGCCAGGGCGCCGAGGGCCAGGTAGCTGTTGAACGCCCGCGGCGTCAGGGCGTTGTTGGCCCGGATGCGCCAGATGAGAAGGATCACGAACATCCCCAGGGCCACGAGGGCCGCCGTCTGGTGCGCGGCGATGGCGTCGAGCACCTCCTGCGCCCTCTCCGAGCTCATGGTCTCGATGGCCCGGTTCGCCACCCGGTCGGCGGCGCGGAGGCCCGAGAAGACGGCGAGCACTCCCCCCACGACCCCGAGGGCCAGGCTGTAGAAACCCGCCTGGCGGAACGACTCCCGGCCCGTCAACCGCCCGCACAGGTCGAACAGCCAGCTCGCGAGGAGCAGTGCCACCGGGAAATGGACGAAGAACGGGTGCACCGGCACCGTCACCACTCCCTCCTCTCTCCGTGATTCAGGCGGCTGACCGCCCTTTAGGGCTATTTATATGGAGAAACGCGTACTGGAATGTAAATTTTCCGTGAAAGGCCGGCACCGAAGCAGGTAGGGGGCTGCCGGGGTCGCAAATTGTAGAGAGATGATCAAAACTAGGCTCAGAAGCGGACAAGCGGGAGGTGCGGCGGTGTCGGAAGTCACCCGGATCCTGGTCGTCGAAGACGACCCCAACGTGGCGGAGTTGCTCCGCCTTTACCTGGACAAGGCGGGATACGAGGTGAGCCTGGCAGGCGACGGCCTGGAGGCGTTGCGCCTCTTCCGCGGCCAGAAGCCCGACCTCGTGATCCTGGACATCATGCTGCCGCTCCTGGACGGGTGGGAGGTCTGCCGCGAAATCCGCCGCGAGAGCGACACGCCGGTGATCATGCTCACGGCCAGGGGCACCGGCGGGGAGAAGGTGCTGGGGTTCGAGCTGGGCGCGGACGATTACGTGGTCAAGCCCTTCGACCCCCAGGAACTGGTGGCGCGGGTGCGGGCCGTGCTCCGGCGGACCCGGCCCGAGTCGCAGCGGGAACGGATCGTCAGGTACCCGGGCCTGGATGTGGACCTCGGCCAGTACCGGGTGGAGGTGGACGGCCGGGCGGTCGACATGACCCCGAAGG
>JBBITQ010000151.1:0-221 GCA_037440685.1 Clostridiales bacterium | reverse complement strand
AACCAGGTCTTCAGCCGCGAACAGCTCCTCAACCGGGTCTGGGGCTACGACTACCTGGGCGACTCCCGCACCGTCGACGTCCACATCAAGCGCCTGCGCAAGAAGCTGGAGGGCGACGACCACCACCCGTGGCGGATCGCCACCGTATGGGGAGTGGGCTACAAGTTCGAGGTGGAGACCGGTGCTCCGTAGCCTCTTTGCCCGCCTGGCCGCCACTCACC
>JBBITQ010000150.1:0-4098 GCA_037440685.1 Clostridiales bacterium | reverse complement strand
TGGGTGGCTTCGCTCCACGCCGCCCGCAGGAGCGGTTCCGCACCTGACCAGCGCTTGCGCGCCGTGTCCGCGTGGAGCAGACCGTCCTCCCCAACGCACCGCGCCAGGAACGCCGAGTAAAGGTCGCGCTGCATCTCCACCCCGCACTCGCAAGCGTGGACGCGCAGGGAAAGGGGTTTCTTGTGGATCGCGCCGCAGCCGTGGCAGACCTGGGAGAGCCTCGCCCGGTGCGCCGGGAACTCGATCACCCTGCCGCCGGCGCTCTCAGCCTTGCGGCGGAGGATCGAGAGGAACATCCCCGGCGCCCGCACCCCCACGGACCTCCCGTACTGCCGCTGCAGCGCACGGAAAGAGAGCTTCTCCGTCTTGATGACCCGGCCCATCGCCAGGACGCGGTTGGCCAGCTCGCCGTGCAGCGTCCTCCGGTGAGCCGCCTCGCGGCGGAGGAGGTCGGCCAGTGTGTCCTCGGTGCGGCACTGGCGTCCTGACTTCACCCACCGCTTGGGGCCGGGCTTGACCCGCCCGTCGGGCAGGTAGTTTTGCGGGTTGTTGGCCCGCCGCTGGCGGTCGAGCTTGCGCTGCAGCCGGCAGATCACCCGGTGCTCACGGACCACCGCCTCGCAAAAGGGAAGCAAAAGCGCCGCGCCGTCCCCAACGGCCGCCAGGGTGGAGGGGCCGAGGTCCAGCCCCACCTCGCCCGCACCGATCTTGTGCTCGGGCTTCCGGTGCGGGACGCCCTCGCAGATCAGCTGCGCGTAGAACCGGTCCCGCCCGCGCATCTTCCGCCGCACCAGCCGCGCGTATTTCACCCGGCAGCCGAGCGCGTGGGCGATCACGGGGTCGCGGGGGTCGATGAGCGCGGGAAGCAAAAGCCCCTTCCACTCCACCGCGCCCTCCCGCCACCGGATGCCGGCGTGGTCGGACTTGCCCTCCACCGTGTCGAGTTGCCGGCATCCCTTGAACCGGGGGCGGCTGCGCTCGCCGAGGAGCCAGGCGTTGACCGCGGCGAAGGCACGGGAGCCGAGCTTCTGCGCCACGTGCACGTCCAACCGATCCCGGAACGACCGCTGGCGCAGGCGCACGGCGTACCGCTGCAGGGCCGCGTCGGTGAACTCCGCCGACCGGCGGGCGGCACGGAAGGTGGCGGTGCGCTCCTCGCCCTTGGGCAGCCGCCGCGCCTTCTGATACGCCCGCCGCTCGCGCAGGAGCCGCGCCCGCCTGAGCGCCTCGCCCAGGCAGGCATTGTACACCTGCCGCGCCGCCTCCAAGCGGGCGTTCAGCGCATGGATCGCGGCAGGATCGGCCCGCAGCGGAAGCTCGCAGATGAAGGAGGGGGTGCGATTTGGCCCCACGGAGGCGGACACAGCCCCGACTCACCTCGGTGGCTATTTTCACCAGGAACAAGTGTTCTCGCGTTGCGGCCACCCCGATCCCGGCAAGCACGGACAGGGCAGCGCCCGCCTGGCTCCGTCGCATTAGCTCCAAAGGCCTATTTTAAGCATCAGCGTCTTTGGGCTTAGCCCCCATGCAGGATTCCGCCCGGGACTGCAGAAAACCCGGTATGGGTGATAGGGCTAGGGGTAGAAGTAGTGCCCGGTCCCAGCGGGCCGGCATCCCCCGTCCTCACTCACTGCTTCTCCCGGGGGGGTGGGAGCTGTAATCCGGGATGCCATGCGGTGAAGGGTTCGGCAGTTGCAAACCCCTTATCGCGGAGGTGAGGGATGTGCGCAGATGGCAGACGTGGGCGGCCATCCTCCTGGCGGGCGCCGTCGCGGCCGGCTGCGGCGGTGCGCCGGGCTCCAGGGAGGCGGCCCAGCCGCCCGCCGGAGGAGAGCAGCGCGCCGCGGGCACCAGCCTCCCGCCCAACGAGTACCTGCTCCTCTCCAACTACGACCTCGGCATGCACTGCACGGGCTTCGACTTCTCATACTGCTGCGTCCTTCCACCCTACAACAGCATCCTCACGCAAGTCGTCAAGGCAGCGACCAAGCCCGGGGAGAAGCCCCGCCTGTTGACCAAGGAGGACATCGAGAGAGACGGGCTGGTGCTCTGGTACGAGCACGAGGATAACACGTATTCAGAGGGGAACAAGCTGGTCTACTGGAACGTCCCGTACAACGTCAACGGCTCAGGCAACCCTTATGATCCGGTGAATTCCCTGGCGAACGGCGAGTTCTCGCACCTGTACACCTACGCGGAGAACCCGCTGGGCTTCAAACCGGAGGGAGCCACCAAGAAGCTCTACGTCGGGAAGGACATCCAGATCCCCGTCGACCACGGGCCCACCGGCAAACCCGTGAGCGGCGGCACCCTCGACCCCACGGGCGACACCGGGACCGTCGTGTACACGCTCCTGAACGACGGCAAGACGGAGGTGCCAATCGTCCTCACCCAGCGGGGCATCTTCGAGGCGGCCGGCCTCCCGCTCACGCCCTTCAACGACTCCAAGGCCAAGGGCATACGCAACGTGGCGGAGGAGGACATCGTTCCCTACCAGCGGGCCAAAGTCACCCTGGCCAAGTGGGGGGACAAGAACGGCGACGGCAGGGTGCAGAAGGACGAGCTCACACCGGTCCTCGACCTCCGCACCAACAAGCCGGCCGCGGCCATCGCCACCAACCCCATCGACGTCCCGGCCTGCGAGAAGTGCCACGGCGGCCCGCTGGCCAACACCTACGGAGGCGCCAAGTTCGACCTCTACAAGAAGGAATACGACTTCTGGAAGAACACCTTCCCGGACACGAGCGAGTACTTTGCGCGTTTGAAGGCGGCGGCCATCAGCATCCTGCAGATCCACGACGCCCGCAATGGCACCGACTTCCTCGCCCGGTATCGGCCCGACGACAGGACCGGCGCGGCGGTCAACCGCCTCGGCCGCCAGTCGGTGCGGTGCCAGGCGTGCCACGCGGACAACGTGGTGGGCGTCCTGAGGAGCGCTAAGAACCCGCAGACGGGCAAGCCGGTCTCGCCGCTCACCCGGGCCATCCACCTCAAGCACCTGAGCGCCGCGCCGCAGCCAGACCAGAACGGCCGGCCGGCCAACTGCCAGACGTGCCACCCTGCCCACTACCAGAACGGGAGCATGGACCGCTTCCCCCTGGACAAGGACGGGAACTTCCGGGGCGGCGACATCCGCGACAAATGGGGCGGCTGCTACGTGGGCCGCGACGTCCACTCCAACCCCAAGAAGCGCCAGGACCTGAGCGACGCCGGCGCTCACCTGAACGCCCTTGGCAAGTGGCTCAAGGAGAACGTGGCCGACAAGGGCAACGGGCTCTATTGCACCAACTGCCATAACCTCGGCTCGCGCCTCCTGCACAAGGCGGACAACCTGACCGACGCCGTCACCCAGGAGGGGCAGACGCTGCGCAGCAAGAGCATGGGCGAGATCGTCGCCGCGCTCCGGCAGATGGAAGGCGGGCGCTACAAGGATTACACCGCGGCAGACTTCTTCGACCCCAAGGCCGACAAGGCGGGCGACGTGTGGAAGGACGCCACCAACGCGCCCTACGACAAGGTTGATGACGGGGCCGACTACTGGCTGGCGGCGGGCGAGCCCAAGTGCGCCGACTGCCACACCGCGCCCTTCGTCGAGAACATGGGTGGCACCTACTTCCCCATCGACCAGGGTCCGGGCGACCCCTTCAAGGAGCCCGGGAAGTACGCCCTCTACAGGTACTCCAAGGGCCACCAGGGGATCACTTGCCAGGGCTGCCATGAATCCATCCACGGCCTGTATCCGGTCAACCCCGAGGGCCCCGACCCGACGAGCCGCGAGCAGGCGCTGCAGTTCAACCCGGACAAGACGGCGGGCCCGCTGAAGTGCGGTTCCTGTCACGTCGTGGACGGAGACGGCGTCCCGACGACGGTCACGGCCGACATGCTGCGGCCCTTCTCCGACGCCGAGTATCCGACGCGGTACAGCAAGGCGGTGGCGCTGGCCCACACCCTGCGCTCCGCCCGCGATGTCAAAGGGAAGTAAGCCACCGCCGGGATGCCCGGGGGCCTGCCGCACCGGCAGGCCCCCATTTCTTGTGTTTTCGTCTTTTTTACAGCTATAATTGCGGCATTCGCTACAATTCCTTAGCTATATGATGC
>JBBITQ010000149.1:0-4111 GCA_037440685.1 Clostridiales bacterium | reverse complement strand
TCTCCTCGTTCTTGATCACGCCGTCCACGTGGATGCCGGCCGCCGTCACGTTGAACTGCGCGCCCACGAACGGGTAGCGCTCCGGGATCTCCACGCCGATCTCCTTCCGGAAGTATTCCGCGATGTCGGTGATGACAGTGGTGTCGATCCCGTTCATGTGCCCCACGAGGCCGATGTACTCGATGATCAGCCCCTCCAGGGGCGGGTTGCCCGTGCGCTCCCCGATGCCGAAGAGAGAGCCGTTCGCGGCGGCACACCCGTAGAGCCAGGCAGTCGAGGCGTTGATCAGCACCTTGTGGAAGTCGTTGTGGCCATGCCACTCAAGCTGCTGCTTGGGCACGCCCGCGTCATGGACGAAGGCGTGCACCAGGCGCGGCACGCTGCGGGGCAGGGCCGCGCCCGGGTAGGGGACGCCGTAGCCCATGGTGTCGCAAAGCCGGATGCGGATGGGGATGCCCGACTCCTCCTGCAGCTTCATCAGCTCGATGGCGAAGGGGACGGCAAAGCCGTACACGTCGGCCCGCGTGATGTCCTCGAAGTGGCAGCGCGGCCGGATGCCCGCCTCCAGCGCCGCCCGGACGACTTCCAGGTAGTTGTCTAGGGCCTGCCGGCGCGTCCAGCCCAGCTTGAGGAAGATGTGGTAGTCCGAGCAGGAGGTCAGGATGCCCGTCTCCTTCAGGCCCATGTCCTTGACGAGCTGGAAGTCCTTCTTCACCGCCCGGATCCAGCCGGTCACCTCGGGATAGCGGTAGCCGCGCTCCAGGCAGCGCTCCACCGCCTCGCGGTCCTTATCGGTGTAGAGGAAGAACTCGCACTGGCGGATGACCCCGTTGGGTCCTCCCAGCCGGTGCAGCATGTCGTATATCGCCACGATCTGCGCCACGGTGTAAGGCGGCCGGGCCTGCTGGCCGTCGCGGAAGGTGGTGTCGGTAATGAAGATCTCGTCCGGAAGGTCCAAGGGGACGTGCAGCCCGTCGAAGAGGACGCGCGGCGGCTCCGAATACGGGAACTGGTCCCGCAGGAGGTCCGGCTCGCTGACATCCTCGAGGGGGAAATGGCGTCTTTCGGGCAAGAGCCACTTGGGGGACTCCAAATCGTTCACCTTCCCAGTGAAATGGGCGCGGGCCGGCAACGGCCTTCCAGAGGCGTCATCGCTCCTCCAATTATATGGTTCCGGGAAAGGCTTGTAAAGAAACGGCCCGCGCGCCGGGGATGGCTGTGGCCGCTCACTTGCGAGCGGCCACGGCCTTCTCCAGATCCTCGATCTGCCGCTCCAGGGACTCCTGCCGCCGCCGCATGTTCATGACGAAAGCGATCAGGCCGGTCCAGATGGCGGCATACCCCAGGAACATCCACGTCTCAGGCGTCATCCCGAGCACCCCCTAGACCCGCAGCTCTTCCTTCAGTTGCGCTACCCGGCCGCGCAGTTCCTCCAGGCGCAGCCGCCACTTCAACATGTAGACATAGAAGGCCGTGAAGGTCAGCATGGCGGCGGCCATGGCCAGCCCCATGAGCGGCTCCATGTCCATCTTGCCGATGCGGACCACCTCCGGGTGGAGGCTCCGCCACCACCGCACCGACATGTGGATGATCGGCACGTCGAAGAAGCCGATGATGCCGAGCCCCGCCGCGATGCGGGCGCGCCTCTCATCGCCCTCCGCCGTCGTGTGGATGAACAGGTAGCCGATGTAGATCATCCACAGCACCAGCGTCGCCGTGAGGCGCGGATCCCAGGTCCACCAGACGCCCCAGACGGAGCGGCCCCAGATCATGCCCGAGACCAGGGCCATGCTGGTGAAGAAGACTCCCAGTTCCGCCGAGCAGAAGGCCAGCCGGTCCCAGCGCCTCGCGCTGCTGCGCAGAAACATGATGCTCGCGACGAACACCACCAGAAAGCTGAGGTAGGCGTTCCAGGCCGAGGCCACGTGGAAATAGAAGATCCGCTGTGGCGGACCCATCGTCGCCTCCTCGGGCGCCACGAGGAACGCCAAGTAGAGGGCCGCCACGCCCACGACAGCCAGCAACCATCCCAATCGCATCCCGTCACCTCCGGACAACGGCCACGCTTGTTACTTCATCGTCACGCGGCGTTCAACTCTCCAGCATGTATTCGAACAGCACAAACGGCAAGGCCAGGAAGATGACATCGAAGGCCCCCAGGAGCTTGAACCCCTCGGCCGCCTGCGCCGCCTTGCCCGCCAGCGCCGCCTCGGTGGCGCGCACCGCGCCGATGATCACCGGCGCCAGGAGCGGGAAGAGGAGGACGGGGAGCAGCACCTCGCTGGCCCTGGTGTTGGACGCCAGGGCCGCCAGGAAGGTGCCCACCGCCGTGAAACCCACCGTGCCTAGGACCAGGGCGGCCACCAAGAGGGGCGTGGAGCCCCCAAAGCGGTAGTTGAGCAGGATCACGAACACCGGGGTGAGCACCAGCTCCACCGCCAGCATGAAGATGGTGTTGCTGATGAACTTCCCAAGGAAGATAGCCGCCCGGTCCACCGGCGCCAGGATCAGCCCCTGCAGCGCGCCGTTCTGCCGCTCGCTCTGAAACGAGCGGTTCAGCCCCAGGGTGCCGGCGAAGAGGAACGCCACCCACATGATGCCGGCGAAGATGTCGGTCAGGTCGTGCTCCACGGGGTTGAAGGCGAAGCTGAAGACGACGAGGACCATGAACGCGAACACCAGGACGGAGAGCAACATCTCCTTGGCCCGCATCTCGACCAGGAGGTCCTTCCACACGATGGCCATGGTCCGCCGCAGGAAATCCACACCGTTCACCGCACCACGCCCCCCACCGCCTCCTGGTAGAGGCGCACCACCTCCGCCGGCACCACCCCGCGGCAAGAGCCCTCCCGCACCACCTGGCCCCGCGACAGCACGGCGTAGCGGTCCGCGACCGCCAGGGTCTCGTCGAAGTCGTGGGAGACGAGGAGGCAGGCCCCGCCCTCCACCCGGAACCGCTCCAGGATCTCCGCCAGGCGCGCCTGCCCCTCCCGGTCGAGCCCGGTGAAGGGCTCGTCCAGCAGCAGCACCGCGGGTCTGTGGAGGAGCGCCCGCGCCACGGCCAGGCGCTGCTGCATGCCCCGCGAGAACGTGCCGGCCGGCTCCCGGCGGAAGAACTCCAAACCGACCAGCTCCAGCGCCTCACCCACGCGCCGGGCCAGGTCGGCAACCCCGTAGAGGCGGCCGTAGAAGCGGAGGTTCTCCTCCGCGCTCAGGCTGTCATACAGAAAGGTGGCATGGCCCACGACGCCGAGGCGCCGCCGCACCTCCGACTCCCGGCCCGCCACCGGCCGCCCCTCCCAGAGGACGGCCCCGCTGGTCGGCCTGAGGAGCAGAGACATCACCTTGAGCAGGGTGCTCTTGCCCGCGCCGTTGGGGCCGAAGAGGGCACAGACGCTGCCCGGCAGCAGGCGCAGGCTCACGCCGCGGAGGATCTCGCGCTGCCCGACGCGCTTTCTGACCTCCCTGGCTTCCAGCAAGACCTCATCCCCGCCCGCGCGACCCGGGTACAGGCGCCTTGGCTCCGCGCTTGCCGCGCTCCTGGGCCTCCAGCACCGCCGCCGCCTCGCGCGCGAACTCGGCTCGCAGCGCCTCGTAGTCCTCCGCCGCCACCTTGCCCATCTGGTAGTCGAACTCCAGCTCGCCCAGGGCGGCGAAGACCCGCTGCTCCCGCGCCGCCCGCGCGTCCGCGGCCGCACGGCGCCGCGGCCAGATGGCGAAGATGGTGCCAGCGACGACGATGTACAGGCCGATCCAGATCCAGCCCAGGAGCGGGTTCCACCAGGCCTGGAAGCTGGCGACGGCGCCGTTGGCTTCCCAGCCGCCCAGGACCACATAGAGGTCGCCCGCGATCCCCCCGCGGATCGCCGCCTCGGTGGACGGCCCCATCTGCTCGTATCCGGGGTAGAACCGCCGCTCCGGCCGCATGGTGCCCACGTTGCGCCCGTCCCGCTTCACGTCCAGCTCGGCGTAGACGGCTTCCACCCCGCCATCCATGTACCGGCTGTTCAACCCCTGGAAGGTGAGTTCGTAGCCGGCGATGCGGAACGACTCGCCCACCTTCAGGCCGGGTACCTTTATCGTGTCCTGGAAGAACTGCGAGCCGACGATC
>JBBITQ010000148.1:1456-4167 GCA_037440685.1 Clostridiales bacterium | reverse complement strand
GGCGCGGGCGCAGCCGACGATCTCCTCCACCGTCTCGCCCTTCATCCTGAGAGCCGTCAGGAAGCAGGCGATCTGGGCGTCGGTGGCGCCCCCGCTCATGATGATCTCCATCGCCCGCTCCGCCTCTTGAGCGGTCAGATGCCGCCCCTCCACCAGCTTCGCGATGAACTCCTTCATCTCTCACTCCCCCCTCCCGCACTATTTGCCGTCTCCGGCATGTCCACCTCCAAGAAGTTCGCCAGGATGCGCTTGCCCGCCGGGGTAAGGATCGACTCCGGGTGGAACTGGACCCCCTCGATCGGGTACTTCCGGTGGCGGAGGCCCATGATCAGGCCGTCCGCCGTCTCCGCCGTCACCTCGAGGCAGTCCGGCAGCGACTCCCGCTCTACGATCAGCGAATGGTAGCGGGTGGCGGTGAACGGGTTTTCCACTCCGCGGAACAGGCGGCCGCCGCGGTGGTAGATGAGCGACGTCTTGCCGTGCATGAGTTCGGGAGCGCGCACCACCCGGCCGCCGAAAACGGCGCCGATGGCCTGGTGGCCCAGGCAAACCCCGAGGATGGGCACCGCAGCCCCGAGGCGCCGGATCACCTCCATGGTGATGCCGGCCCGCTCCGGCGTGCCCGGGCCCGGCGAGATGACAATGCGCTCCGGCCGCTTCGCTGCCACCTCGTCCACGGTGATCCGGTCGTTGCGGTAGACCTCCAGGTCCGCTCCCAGCTCGGCCAGGTACTGGACCAGGTTGTAGGTGAAGGAATCGTAGTTGTCGATCACCAGGATCACCTGTCACCCTCCCCCACCCGAGCGAGAAGCCCGTCTTCCGCCATCTCCAGCGCCCGCACCAGGGCGCGCATCTTGTTCTGGCACTCCTCCCACTCCCGCGCGGGGACGGAGTCGGCCACGATGCCCGCCCCCGCCTGGACGTACGCCTTGCCGCCGGAGGCCACCACGGTGCGGATGGTGATGCAGGCGTCGAGGTTGCCTGTGAAGCCCAGGTATCCCACGCACCCGCCGTAAGGGCCGCGCGCCAGGGGTTCCAGCTCGTCGATGATCTCCATGGCCCGCACTTTCGGGGCGCCCGTGAGGGTGCCAGCAGGGAAGCAGGCGGCCAGGGCGTCGATGGCGTCGCAATCCGGGCGGAGGTGCCCCTCCACGTCGGAAACGATGTGCATCACGTGCGAGTAGCGCTCCACGCGCATGAGGTCCGTCACCCGCACCGTACCGGGCCGGGACACGCGGCCCACGTCGTTGCGGCCCAAGTCCACCAGCATCACGTGCTCGGCCCGTTCCTTGGCATCGGACAGCAGCTCCCGCTCGAGCGCCGCGTCCTCCTCCGCGTCCCGACCCCGTGGCCTGGTGCCCGCTATGGGCCTGGTCTGCACCACCTTGTTCCCCTGGGCGTCTTCCGCGACGCGCACGAGCATCTCCGGCGAAGAGCCGATGAGCTGCAGGTCGCCGAAGTCCAGGAAGAACAGGTAAGGCGACGGGTTCAGCGCCCGGAGCGCCCGATAGACCTGAAACGGCGCCACCCGCAGGGGTTGTTCCCGGCGCACGGAGAGGACCACCTGGAATATCTCGCCCGCGCGGATGTACTCCTTCGCCCGCTCCACTGCAGCGATGAAACGCTCCCGGCCCGGCACCTCCCGCAGCCCCTGGGCGTATTCGGCGCCGCAGGCACCGCTCCCTGCCTCCCCGGCCCCTGCGGATAAGCCCCCCGTCATGACGGCTGGGGCGGGGCCGAGGAGCCGGGACTGCGTCTCCTCTATCGCCGCTACCGCCCGGCGGTAGCTCGCGCGCGCATCGCCATCCACGAAGGCGTTGGCCACGACCTGAACCCGCCGCGTCAGGTGGTCGAAGATCACCACCCGCTCCGTGACCATGAACATGGCCTCGGGCAGGCGCGGCTCCACCCGCGGGCCGCCCGGCAGGCGCTCCAGGTGGCGGACGATGTCGTAGCCGCAGTAGCCCACGGCCCCGCCGAAGAAGCGGGGCAGGCCGGGCACACGCGCTGGCCGGAACCGCTGCATCGCCTCGCGGAGGGCCAGCAGGGGATGGGCGGAGAGGGTAGCCTCCCGGTGGAAGCGCCCGCCGCCGGCATGCCGCAGGAGATCCGTCGCACCGCCCCGTGCCGCCAGCACGTGGGTGGGGACGTAACCGATGAAGGAATAACGGCCCACCCGCTCGCCGCCCTCCGCGCTCTCCAGCAGGAACGACATGCCCCCGCCGAGCTTGGCGTAGGCCGAAATGGGCGTGTCCAGGTCCGCGATGACCTCCCGGAACACGGGGATGACGTTGGCGTGTGCGGCCAACCGGAGGAACTCCTCTTCCGGCGGGAAACAGCCGGAGCGCGCAGCCAGCAAGAGCATCACCCTCCCAGCCGAAAAAAAGAGGCCTTCCGTCTTGGGGCGGAAGGCCTCCGCGGTGCCACCCAAATCGAGTCCGTCACAGCGTCGTCACAGGTGGCAGAGGGAGGCGCGATCCCCCGGGCAAACCCCGTAGGAAGCAAAAAACCTTTCGCCTGCTGGGGCGAAAGGCTGCTTCCGCGGTGCCACCCATATGAGGAACGCCGTTGACGTCCTCACTCGAACGGGTACGGGCCAAGATCTCGGCCGCTACCCTCTCCCCTGTAACGGTGGGAGCTCCGGTGCGGCCTACTACCTTCTGCCTTCGGCCGACTGCTCCGGGGCCCATTCGGCGCGCCACCCCGTCCGG
>JBBITQ010000148.1:0-1432 GCA_037440685.1 Clostridiales bacterium | reverse complement strand
CGCCCGGCTCTCTGCACGGGACCAGGGCGCCTACTCTTCCCCTTCATCACCGATTTGAACCAATTCTATCTAGCCCGGTAACGCCCTGTCAAGGGGTCCAGGAGGTCCCACGCCGCGCGTCGTTTAGCAGGGGAGCCAGGCGGTTATCCTACAGCGGGATGCACGATACGGCACCGGAGAGGAGGTGACCCCCGTGGCCTTCCGCGACTCCGACCTCATCAGCACCTGTCTGGCCGACAAGCGGCTCATGGTCGACAAGCTGAACGCCTATGCCAACCAGGTGACCGACCCCAGCCTGCGGTCGCTCCTGCAGGACTGCGCCAACATCCACAACCGGCACGTTCAGGTGCTCTCGCAGGCCCAGTCCCGGGTCGGCGTCCAACCGACGCAGATCCAGCCGGGAGCCGCCCCTTATCCCGGCATGCAGCGCTGATGTGAAATCCGGAGGAGGTGAGTGACGGGTGTTGCGCGATCGTCAGATCGTGGAGGACCTCATCAAGGACGAGCGCTTTCTGAACGTGTGCGAAACGTTTTGCGCGGTGGAGGCTTCACCCCAGTTGAAGGCCACCCTCCTGGACATCCAGCGGGAGGAGCAGGACATGCACACCCGCCTATACCAGTACGCACAACGGCAGGGCTGGTATCCCACCCTCTGGGGCGACATGGGCTTCCACGCGCAGCCGGCCGGCATGGCGACCGGGGCGGCGGCCGGCGTCTCGCCCCAGGCCCAGGTGCAGCCCTGGATCGCCCCGCAGCCTAACTTCCAGCAACCGGCGTGGCAACAGCAGCCCTGGCAGCAACAGCCCGCCTACGCCGGAGCCGGCTTCCAGCCCGGCGGTACGGCGCCCCTGGCGGCCTCCTCGGCGCGCTTCGGCCTGCCCCAGGCCCAGACTACCGGGCCGGTGCAGGTCGCCGGCCGCGAGTACGGCCCGTACTGATCCCCAGGGGCCCGAGAGCGACAGCCCGCGACCATGGCCCGCCGCTGCCGGACAGCGGCGGTATTTTTTCGCGCCCACCTCGCCGCACGTGCCATATAATCGTGGTATATCGGTGTTCGAGGGGGGTACGGTCGTGATTCGCTGTCCGCTCTGCGAAGTGCCCATGCGCGAGGTCGTGCGCCGCGGCGTGCAGATCGACGTCTGCCCCGAGTGCCGGGGAGTCTGGCTGGACCGGGGGGAACTGGACAAGCTCCTGGCCGCCGAGGAACAGTGGGAGAACGAAAGAGGGCATCATCCCGAACCGCCCCGGCCCCCCTACAGGGGGGAGGAGCGCTACCACGAGCCTTATCGGCGCCAGGAGCGGTACCTGGACGACCATTATTACAAGCACAAAAAGAAGGGTTTCCTCGGGGAGATCTTCGAGATCTTCGACTGATCACGGCGGCCCGGCCGCGGCGTTATCGCCCCAACCAATTGGCACACGCGGCCAGGCC
>JBBITQ010000147.1:0-4180 GCA_037440685.1 Clostridiales bacterium | reverse complement strand
AGCCCGTTCCCGTGCCGCAGGGCAGCCCCCTCCTGGATCAACGCCAGCCCGGCAGCGGCCGCCCCCAGGGAACCTGTCACGTAGAGTATGTCTCCCGGGCGGGCGCCAGCCGCGAGGAAAGGCCCCCCGGGGAGCACCTCGCCCACCACCGTGACGTCGATGACCACCGGACCGGGCGAACCCACGGTGTCACCCCCGGCGAGCCGCACCCCGAAGCGCGCGCCCAGGCCACACAGCCCGTCGTAGAGCCTCTCCACGAACTCGGCCTCCGTATCCCCGGGGAGGGCGAGCGAGACCAGGGCCGCCAGCGGCCGTCCCCCCATGGCGGCGATGTCGCTCAGGTTGACGGCCAGCGCCTTGTGGCCCAGGTCCGCGGGGACGATGGCCTCCCGCAGGAAGTGGACGCCCTCAACCAGCATATCGCACGTGACCAGCAACCCGCCGCTCCCAGGTGAAACGGCCAGCACGGCGGCGTCGTCGCCGATCCCGACCCTCAGCGCGCCGCCAGCGGCGACCCCCCACGCCTCCGCCCGGCGGAAGAGGCGTTCGACCAGCCCCCGTTCTCCCACTTCCCGTACCTTCAAGCCCTCGCCCCCGCTCGCGTAACCCGAAGGCCCATTCTTGCCGATAAGTTTAAAGACACGGAGGTTTGGCAACACTGGAGAATGGAACCAACGGCGCAAAGCCGCCCATGGAGGGGAAAACCATGAGCTCCTGCGTGCGCGATCACATCGATGTCATCGCCCAACTGGCCGACCTGAAGGAGGGCCACAGCCGCCTCACGCTGGCTCTGGCCGCCCTGATCGCCCTCCTGGCCGACAAGGGGATAGTCTCCATGGAGGAACTGGAGGAAAAAGCCCTCGAGATAGACATGGCGGCCACCACCGTCAACTGAGCGCTCGCCCGGACTCCCCGCACAACTCCCGGTACCTGTCGCGGATCTTTTGAAAGTCCTCCCAGGCCGGCCGCTTCTTGGCCGGATCGCGGAGCAGCGCCGCCGGGTGATAGGTGGGCATCACGTGGATCCCATCCTTCAGGTGCCAGCGCCCCCGCACCTGGGTGATCCGCGCCGCAGGGTGGATGAGCGCTCGTGCCGCCGTGGCCCCGAGGCAAACCAGCAGGCGGGGCCGTATGAGGCGCAGCTTGGCTCGCAGAAAGGGCAGGCATGCCGCCATCTCAGCATCCGTCGGCGTGCGGTTGCCGGGAGGCCGGCACATCACTACGTTGGTGATGTAGACCTGCTCCCGATGGAAGCCGGCCGCCGCCAGGATGCGGTCCAGGAGTTCCCCCGCCCGCCCCACGAAGGGCCGCCCGAGCTCGTCCTCCGTCGCCCCCGGCCCCTCGCCCACCAGCATGACGTCCGCGTGAGGGTTCCCTTCACCGAACACCACGCCCTTGCATCCCGCCCGCAAGACGCAGCGGCTACACCCGGCGGCCTCCGCGGCCAGAGCCTCCAGATCGCGGAAGCGACCGAGATGCAGGTCGAACGCAGCACCTTCCGCGTCGGCGGCCGGGCGCGACGGGGCATTCTCCGGCGACGCCGCGGCTGCCAGATCCCACCCCAACAGGCTTTCCTGCCGATACAACGGAGCGCACCCCCATGGGGGCCTTGCGACGCCCTCCCGCACCGCATCTCTATTTCACCCTGACGGCGCCTGTTTCCTGCCAGGCTCGCCAGCCGGTTCCCATGCCACCGGGGCCAGGGTGGGGACGGACCGCACCGCACCCACGGTTTCGCCCCGGCGGTTGCGCACCACCGGCGCGGCGTAAGCCGCCAAGCGCTCCCTCTCGTGCGGCAGCAGCAGGCCGAGGTCTTCCAGGATCCTCATCACCGCCGGGTAGAGCCCGCGGTTCGCCCCGTCCTCCACCTTCACGGCCAGGCCCCACCCCATGTCCACCACGGCGACGCCGTAAACGCCCTCCGCTCCCACCTTGCCGACGAGGCGCCCGCCCGTCGCCACAGCCAGGTCGGTGCAGAAGCGGCCGGTGCCTGCCACGAGAAAGGGCTGGGCCGCCATCGCCTGACGGACGCGGTGGAGGGCATCCCTCAAGAGGGCACCCCCGTGGCCGGCCGGCAGCGCCGGCGCCTCATCCGGACGGGCGAGGCAGGCAAAGGCCAGCGCGATGCGCCGCACCGGCAGGGCGAAGGTCGGGACGCCGCACCCGTCCGTGCCGACGGCCACTTCGGCCGGCGCCAGCCCCGCAGCCGCCGCCACGCAGCGTAGCATCTCCCGCTGCACGGGGTGATCGCGCGCCGTATAACCCGCAAGGGGCCAGCCGCGGTGGCGGGCCAGGGCAAGCATGCCGGCGTGTTTGCCCGAGCAGTTGTTGTGGATCGGCTGGGGATCCGGAACGGCGGGCAGTGCCCGGCCCGGCACGGGACGCAGCGGGTGAACGCCGCACTCCAGCGCCTCCTCTCCCACCCCCGCCTTCCGCAGCAGCGCCCGCACCGCCTCCAGGTGCTCCGGCTCCGCGTTGTGGGAAGCGCAGGCCACCGCCAGCTCCCGATCCCCGAGGCCGAAGCGATCGGCGGCGCCGGACTCCACCACGGCGGCGGCCTGGAACGGCTTGGCCGCCGAACGCATGTAGGTGACGCGGTCGGGGTCCCCGGCGGCGCAGAGCAGCCGGCCCGCAGCGTCGACCACGGCGGCGTGACCGCGATGGACCGCCTCCACCACCTCTTCCCTGACCACCTGGGCCAGGAGGGCCGGCGCCCCCGCCCCGGTTCCCGGGTTCATCCCCACATCCCCCCATGGCCGTTCCCAAGGCCGCGGCGCCCCACCGCGCGGTCGCCGGCCGCCGCCAGCAGGGCGGCGAAGAGCCGCCGCGATGGTTCGTCCCTATCCCAGGTCCCTTCCGGGTGCCACTGCACGCCCAGGGCGAAGGGATGGCCGGGGAACTCCACCGCCTCCACCACCCCGTCGCGCGCCACTGCGCTCACCCTGGCCGAGGGGGCCAACCGGTGCACGGCCTGGTGGTGGAAGCTGTTCACCCGGATCTCCACGGCTCCCTCGGAAGGACCGGCGTCTCCCCCCACAACCCGCGGGAGCAGCGTCCCGGGGATCACCGCCACGCTGTGGGTCGGATGCCAGCGGGGGGCGTCCTGGAAATGCTTGATCGCCCCGGGCAAGGCGCGGGCGATGTCCTGGTGGAGGCTCCCCCCAGCGGCCACGTTCAGCACTTGAACCCCCCGGCAGATGCCCAGCACGGGCAGGCCACAAGCTAGAGCGGCACGAGCCAGGGCCACCTCCCAGGCATCGCGCGCCGGGTCGACGCGGCCGAGGCCCGGCACCGGCTCCTCCCCGTACAGCGTGGGATCCAGGTCGCTCCCGCCGCTCAGGATGAGGCCATCCAGCCGCTCCACCCACGCCTCCGCGCCCTCCGCCCCTTCGCCGGGAGGCAGGACGGCCGCTAGGCCTCCGGCCCGCTCCACGGCGGCGACGTAGGCGGCGCCGATGAAGAAACCCGGCGCCGGTTCCACCAGCCCGCCGGGGCCCCCCGCCTGGTCGCGGGACAAGCTGCCGGCGGTGATGCCGATGAGCGGCCCCATGGGCTCCCTCCTCAAAACTCCTGCAGGCCGAGGCTGATCTTCAACGCCTCATCAACCCGCTCGATGACCTCGCCGGAGAGCCGCGCCACCTTCTCCCGGAGCCGCCGCTTATCGATGGTGCGGATCTGCTCGAGCAGGACCACGGAGTCGCGGTCGAGGCCGTGCTCGGACGCCTTGAGCTCCACGTGGGTGGGGAGCTTCGCCTTGTCGATCTGCGAGGTGATGGCAGCCACGATCACGGTGGGGCTGTACTTGTTGCCGATGTCGTTCTGGACCACCAGGACAGGCCGGACCCCGCCCTGCTCCGAGCCGACCACGGGGCTCAGGTCCGCAAAGAAGATGTCACCGCGGCGCACCTGCAAAGCCTAGTCCGCCTCCACCTGGCCGGCAGCGAGAGCGCAGTCGTTCTCGGCCGCCAGGCCTTCTTCCGCCAGGGAGAGATTTATGTCGCCCATCTCCTGATATCCTATTCCGACGACTCGCTCCTGCTCTCGCCTGCGCTGGTCGGCCAGGTAGCAGGTCAGAGCCTCCAGCACCACCTGGCTCCGCGACCATTTCCGCCGCCCGGCGACGCGGTCGGCAGGCGGTTGCTGGGCGCTGAAGATGCGCTCCAGGGCGGTGTCCACGATG
>JBBITQ010000146.1:2995-4191 GCA_037440685.1 Clostridiales bacterium | reverse complement strand
TCCGTTCCCTGGGCGTGATGCTCCCCTACACGCCGTTGCACCTGCTCCTCTTCGCGGAAGACATCGACGTGCTGGTGATGACGAGCGGCAACCCCAGCGGGTTGCCCCTGGCTGCCGACGAACGGGAAGCCCACGCGCGCATGGCGGGCATCGCCGACGCCTTCCTGCATCACGACCGGGCCATCCGCAACCGCTGCGACGACTCGGTCGTCAGGGTGGTTGGTGGTGACGTCCAGCCCCTGCGGCGGTCGCGGGGGTATGTCCCGGCCCCCCTGGCGGTGCCCCTGCCGCCGGGTGCCGGTGCGGGGATCGCGGCGCCGACCCGGCGGACGGAAACCGACGCCCTGGGCACGGGCGGCCAAGACAAGGTGACGTTCTGCCTGCTGCAAGGCGGGAAAGCCACTTTGAGCCAGCACTTGGGAGAACTGGACACGGCGGAGGCCGTGGACAACTACCGGTCGGCGCTCGCGCGCCTCGTCGCCCTCACCCGTTGCCGGCCCCGCGCCATCGGCTGCGACCTCCATCCGGGTTACGCCACGACCCGGCTGGCCGGCGACCTGGGCCGGCTGGACCCGGAGACGTTCGGGGACGCGGAGGTCGTCCCGGTCCAGCACCACCACGCCCACATGGCCTCCTGCATGGCCGAGAACGGCCTGGACGGCGAGGTGGTGGGGGTCATCCTCGACGGCACCGGATACGGGGAGGACGGGGCGGTCTGGGGGTTTGAGGTGCTGGCGGGCGGATACGGCGGCTTCACCAGACACGCCCACCTGGCCTACCTGCCGCTCCCGGGCGGCGAGCGGGCTGTGCGCCACCCCTGGATGATGGCCGTGTCCTACCTCGTCTCCTGCCTGGGCGAGGCGGGTTACGCGGCGGCGGAGCGCCTCTTCCCCGACCGGGTAGGCGAGCTGCCGCTGGTGCGGAAGCTGGTGGCCACCGGCTTCAACTCACCCCCAGTCTCGAGCTGCGGACGCCTCTTCGACGCCGTCTCCGCCCTCCTGGGCGTGTGCCTCGTCAACACGTACGACGGCCAGGCGGCCGCCGAACTGGGCGACCTGGCGCGGGACGGAGTTGCCGACTCGTACCCCTTTCGGTATGACGGCGGGGTCCTCGACCCGGCGCCCATCCTGGAGGGGGTGGTGGATGACTTGCGGGCAGGGGCCGACCGCGCTCTCATCGCCACCCGTTTCCACAAC
>JBBITQ010000146.1:2560-2961 GCA_037440685.1 Clostridiales bacterium | reverse complement strand
GCCGCCGCGGCGGCCGAGTCTTCGGGCCTGGGCCGGGTGGTCCTGAGCGGCGGGGCTTTTCAGAACCCGTACCTGTTCGCGCGGGTGCGGGATTCCTTAGAGGCCAGGGGGCTGAGGGTCTATTGCCACCGGCGTGTCCCGGCCAACGACGGCGGTCAGTCCCTGGGCCAGGCGATGGTGGCCCGGTGGCGGGTGCGGGGCGAAGGGGTATGAGGAAGGGGGAGTGGTGATGTGCCTGGGTGTGCCCGGGCAGGTGGTCGAGGTGCTGGAAGAGGGGCGCTGGGCCCTGGTGGACATGCTCGGCACCCGGCGGCGGGTGGGGATTTCCCTGGTCGGCGACGTGGCGCCGGGCGATTACGTGATGGTGCACGTCGGCTATGCCATCGAGCGGTTGGACCCTG
>JBBITQ010000146.1:0-2550 GCA_037440685.1 Clostridiales bacterium | reverse complement strand
CTCGCGGGCCAGGCGCTCCTTGGCCTGGGTCTCGGCGTGCTCGCGCAGGCGGCGGAGAGCCTGAGGCTCTGGAGAGTGATGCTCGGTGTGGGAGACGCTGAGCCAGTTCCGGGATCCGAATCTGGGCCGGCCCCTGCTTGAACGGGTCAGGAGCCTGGCGGAGAGGGTGGCCGACCGCCTTGGGCGGGTGCCGGTCTTCATGGAGGTGTGTGGCACGCACACGGTGGCCATCTCGCGCGCGGGGCTCCGCGCCGCCCTGCGGGGGCTAGTGGAGCTGAGGAGCGGGCCGGGCTGCCCCGTGTGCGTCACCGACCCTGCCGAGCTCGACGCCATGATCGGCCTGGCGCGGGAACCCGGGGTCACCGTGACCACGTTCGGCGACATGCTGCGCGTCCCGGGGAGCCGGGGTTCCCTAGACGACGAGCGCACCGCGGGCGCCGACGTGCGTGTCGTCTACTCGCCGGCCGACGCCGTCGAACTGGCCGCGGCGCTCCCGGACCGCCAGGTGGTCTTCCTGGGCGTCGGGTTCGAGACCACCGCGCCCGCCGTGGCGCTGGCGGGGCTGATGGCGGCGGAGAGGGGCCTGGGCAACTTCACGATCTTCGCCGCGCACAAGGTCTATCCGCCGGCCCTCGAGGCGCTCCTGGCGGACCCCGGGGTGCGGCTCGACGGTTTCCTGCTGCCGGGCCACGCCACGACCGTCCTCGGCAGGCGCCGGCTCGACTTCCTGGCGGAACGCCACAGGGTCCCCGCGGTGATCTCCGGCTTCGAGCCCGTCGACATCTTGGCCGCCCTGCACGAACTGCTGGAGCAGGTGGTGGCCGGAGAGGCGCGGGTGGTGAACGCCTATCCGAGGCTGGTGCGGGAGGAGGGGAATCCCCGGGCGGTGGCGGTGATCGAACGCCTCTTCGCATCGGTGTATGCAGCCTGGCGCGGGATAGGCGTCATCCCGCAGAGCGGTCTGGACTTCCGTCCGGAATGGCGGCACCTCAGCGCCCAGGATCGCTTCCGGCTGGAGGTGGCGCCCGGTCGGCCCCATCCCGGCTGCCGGTGCGGGGACCTGATGAAGGGAAAGGCGGAGCCGTTCGACTGCCGCCTCTTCGCCCGCGCTTGGCGGCCGGAGCGGCCGTTCGGGCCGTGCATGGTCTCCTCGGAGGGGGCCTGCGCCGCCTATTACCGGTACGAGCGGGCCAACGCCCTGGAGGTGTGACGCATGTCGCTCAAGACGTGGGCGGATGAGCGGGTGCGGCTCGGTCACGGGGGTGGAGGCCTCCTGACCAGGGCGCTGGTGGAGGAGGTCTTCTTGAAGCATCTCGGCAACCCGGCCCTGGACCGGCTGGAAGACGCCGCCGTGCTCTCCCCGGCGCCCGGCCGGTTGGCCTTGACGACCGACGGGTTCGTCGTGTCGCCGCCGTTCTTCCCCGGGGGCGACATCGGCCGCCTGGCAGTGTGCGGCACCGTGAACGACCTGGCCATGGTCGGGGCCGTCCCGCTGGCCCTGACGGCCTCGTTCATCATCGAGGAGGGGCTGCCCGTGCACGACCTGGAGAGGGCCGTCGCCTCGATGGCCGCCGCCGCTCGCGAGGCGGGGGTGGCTGTGGTGGCCGGCGACACCAAGGTGGTCGAGCGGGGCGGGGCCGACCGGCTCTTCATCACCACCGCGGGCGTGGGCCTGGTGCGGGAAGGGATCGCACTCGACGCCCGGCGCATCAGGCCCGGCGACTGCGTCATCGTGAGCGGCCCTGTGGGCGACCACGGGATCGCCGTCCTCTCCCGCCGCCCGGGGCTGGAGTTCGAGACGAACGTGGTGAGCGACTGCCAGCCGCTGAACGGGCTGGTGGCGCACCTGTTCGCGCGGTTGGACGCCGCAGGCGGCGCAACCGCGGTGCGGTTCCTCCGCGACCCCACGCGGGGCGGCCTGGCCACGGTGCTCAAGGAGGCGGCCCTGGCTGCCGGCGTGGACATCGTCGTGGATGAGGAAGCGGTACCCGTCCGGCCGGAGGTGCGGGGGGCGGCCGAGTTCCTCGGCCTCGACCCGCTCTATCTGGCCAACGAGGGCAAACTGGTGGCCATATGCGCGCCGGAGGGGGTGAGCGAGGTCCTGGCCGCGTTGCGGGAACGCCCCGAAGGGCGCGGTAGCTGCATCGTCGGCCGGGTCGAGGCGGGAAGGGGGAACGTGATGCTGCGCACGGCCTTCGGCGGCAGGAAGATCCTCGACCTGCTACCGGGGGAACAGGTGCCCCGCATCTGCTGACGGGTCCCGGCAGGGGCGCGGGGCGAGAGAAAACGAGCCTGACGGGTGTACTGGAAAGGAGGAGCAGATCATGCCCAACCTTTTATGGCTGCAGGGCCAGTGTTGCAGCGGCAACACCATGTCCATCCTGGGCGCGGAGGAGCCCAACGTCCTGGAGCTGCTGGAACAGTACGGGGTCAACCTGGTGTGGCACCCCTCCCTCAGCCTGGAGATGGGAGACCAGGTGAAGGAGATCCTGAACCGCTTCATCCACGGCGAGGACACCCTGGACATCCTGGTCATCGAGGGCGCCATCG
>JBBITQ010000145.1:0-4228 GCA_037440685.1 Clostridiales bacterium | reverse complement strand
CCGCCGCTACCGCACCAACGAAGCACCGCGCGTGCACGTGGATGATCCGCGCCAGCGGCAGGGTGGTGCGGTATGCCAGCCGCTGCGTGATCATGCCGATGACATCGCCCGAGTGAGGAACCGGGTCATGAAGGGTGACCACCAGGGGAATCCCTCGATCAGCCAGAACCCTGGCCAGGATGGCGGCCCACGGGTAGCCTTCGCCGTTCAGGAGGTGCACCACATCGGGTCCGCCGCGATCTCCCCCGCCAAGGCTCTTCCCGCCACCGGGTTGAGGAACCTCACGAGCGCCCTGGCCTTCGTCCGTCCCGACGCGAAAAACCGCCGCGCCACCGCGGCACCCAATGTGTCGGCGCGAAAATGGTTCGGTGCAAACAGGGTCACCCGAGCCAGCCCCGCCAAGGCGGTCGCCAGACCGGCGGCGTACTGGCCCATGGCTCCCTTGCCCGAAAAGGCGACCAGCGCCACCTTCATCAGGCCGCCACACCCTCCGGGTGAAAGGGGCATTTGCCGGATACCCCACGGTACCCGTCCCAAAGGCCGAGCAAGATGGAGCGGGCCACATTCGTCCTGCCTTGAAGCAGCCGGTGCAGCACCCGCATCATCCGGCTCAGGGGGAACCAGACGTGGAAGAGAAACCGCCACCCTGGCGGCAGCAACCTCCGGGCCAAGAGCACCCGGTTGCGCGTGGTGTAATAGTACATGAGCGCGTTCTCGCGCCCGCCTGACGAGCCGCCGACGGCATGGTAGACCGTGGCGCCGCCGGCCATGACGACCCGGTAGCCGCGGTCCCGCGCCCACCGGCTAAGCTCCAGGTCCTCGCAGTACATGAACAAACCCGGGTCGAGAAGGTGGCCGCAGCGGCCAAGCCTGTCCAGGACCAGTTCTCTGCGGATCAGCATCGCCGAACCTTCCACCCAGTCGGCATCCCACCAGCCGCCGCCGGGAGCCGCCTCCCGGCGCGAGAAGAACAGCTCGCCCGGCCACCAGCCGCCTGTGAAAACCGGTGTCCCCGTGGCCGGGTCGCGGATGACGCAACCGACGACAGCCGCGCCCGACTCCCGGGCCACGCGGACGCACTGCGACAGCGCATCGGGCTCCGCTTCTGCGTCATTGTTCAGGAGGAAAATGAAATCGGGCAGGTCCGGCAGGAGATGCTCCACCGCGGCGTTTACGCCCCCGCTGAACCCCAGGTTGCGTTCCAGGCGCAGGAGCCTCGCCGGGGTCCCGTGGCCCGCCCGGGCAGTGTATCGCTCCCACATGCTGCTGGCATCATCCTGCGAGCCGTTGTCCACCACGAGCACTTCATGGCAACTGTAATCAGAACGGGCCAGGGCCTCCAGGTTCTCCAACGTTCGCGACCACTGGTTCCAGTTGAGGACGATGGTGGTCACCCGCTCTCCGCTCATCCGCCACCGCCTTCGGGTGATTCGTCCTTAATCCCGCGGATCCACCCTTACAACTCCTTGAATCTCATCGAAGTGACGGCGTCCCTCAGGAACATTGGCCGCATCGGGAATGAGGCCCCCGGCGGAGCTACGCCTGGTCGGGCAGCACGCGGAAACCCATGCGCCGGAAGTCGGCGCCGAAAGTAGTCGTATAGAGCATCACCGCCTGGCTGGCCAATTCCTTCCAGAGTGCGCTCGCTGCCCGGTGATCGGCATCATCGCGATAAATACAGGGCGTACCAACCAGAGGTGTCGACGAAGCCGCGCGCCATCATGCGAACCACTGGCACCGACACCCACTGCCTTCCAAATCGGGTCATCGGGCCGGGCCGTCGGCCCAGTCCGGACGCTCATGGGCCGCACCCCCTGTATGCTGTATACAGCGTACATCCATCGGGACGGCCGTGCAAGATACCAAGGCGCGCCGCAGCCTGGACCTTCACAGACCCAGCACCTGCTCGGCCGCGGCACGCAATCGATCGTCGAAACAAAGGAAGGCGAAGGGCGCCCCCACCCGGCGTTTCAAGACGACCGCCGAAGCTAGATGCAGGCTGTCAAAGCCGCGCAGTCCCAGGAGTTCCGCCAGATCACCAGCCTGCCGTGCGATGCCATCGGTGACTTCCAGGCACAGATAGGACTCCCAATCGGCATTCAACGCCGTCACGACGGCCCGCAAGTCCTCGGGTGAGAGCGCGCCCTCGCGGGCCAGCCGCGCAAAGGCCGCCCGTGCTTCGGCATAGGCGATGCGCGAGGTGGCCACTACGGTCGCTTCGGTGACGGAGCCGCGGACGAACTCCGACTCCGCTTCCCGGACGTAGAGCTTGACCAGGGCGCTGGTATCGAGGTAGAGGATCACCGGCGGTCCTCCAGCACCGTCTCGGCCACGCTCTTCCCCGCGACCGCGGGCGGGGACGCCAGCCCGCGGGGCTTGCCGCCCTTCCACGTCGCCAGGCCCTGGCGGACCAATGCCATGATGTCGCCTGCTACCTCCTCGCCGCCCGGCGGGACAACCGCGGCCACCACCCTGTTCCGTTCCGTGACGACGATCCGCTCACCCGCCTTAACCTTCCGGACATATATGCCCAGATGGTTTTTCAGTTCCCGCAGGCCAACCCTGATCATGATGACAACACCCCTAGTCCCGGGCGGCAGGCGCCTGGCGATTTCATGCATCTACATTCTAATGCGATGTGGTCACATTCGCAATGCCTTGGGCGCAGGCGCCGTCAGTGCCCGCCCACGGGCGCCGGGCGGATGAGCGCGGCGATCTGCTGCGCGGACTGCTCGGCGGCGGGGTTGAGCGCCTTGGCCTGGGAAAGGGCCTGGTCGGCCTCGGCGACGCGGCCCTGGGCTTTCAGCACCGCGCTCAGCCAGGGGTAGGCCTCGCCGCGCACCTGCGGGTTGTCGCCGGCCGCGGCGGCGCGCAGGTCCTGCTCGGCCGCGGCGAGTTCCCCCAAGAGGGCCTCAGCAGCCCCGGCGTGCAGGGCCATGCCCGGGGTGGAAGCAGGGGTGCGGAACTGCGCGATCACCCAGCCGGGCACCCGGGCGGCGCGCTGGCGGAGCTGCTCGCGCAGGTCCAGGACGCGGGCGGCCAGCCGGCGCGCGTCGGCGTCGTTCCCCTGCTGGCGGTAGTACCTGGCCACCGCGGCATACGCCCCCGCCAGGCTCTCGTAGCGCTGCGCCTCCCACGGGTGGAGCTCCAGCGCCTGCTCCAGGTGCTTCAAGCCCTCCTCGATGGCGCCCACCTGCAGGAGGTAGGAGCCCAGGAGGGCGTGGTAGTTCGGGTTGAAGGGGTCGCGGACCACGCCCGCCTCGAAGTGGCCCTGCGCCTCGCGGAAGAGCCGGGCGTTGCCCTCGGCCTGCCCCTGGAACGCCACGGCCTGGCCGAGGTCCATGCGGAAGGACGCCGTGAACGGGTCGTAGGAGATCGCCTTCTGGAACAGGGCGCGGGCCTCGTCTAGCCGCCCGGCGTTCAGCGCCTGGGCCGCCCTCTGGCCGGCGTCCTGGCCGAGGAGCAAGATGAGCACGCCGCCCCACGCCAGCGCCGTGAGGCCGTACGCGGCGGCGCGCGGCAGGAGCCGGTAGTCGGCGTCCGCGCGCCGGCGGGCCGCCCCAGCGGTGTAGGCAGCGCCTACCGCCTCCGCCGGGCCCTCCGCGGCATCAGGCATCGCCCGCACCACGGCGAACAGGCCCATCATGGCGATGGTCACGGCCGAGAGGGAGAGGTTGAAGTCCAGCACGCTGTGGGCGCCCAGGGCCAGCGCCCCCGCCAGCGCCCCGGCCAGCAGGACCTGCCCGGGCAGGCCGCCCTCCCCGGCGCGGCGCGCCGCCGTCCACGCGCGCCAGCCCTGCCAGAGGAGCATCGCCCACCAGGAGAGGAAGATCAGGAAACCGATGGTCCCCGTCTCCACCCACACCTGCATGAAGTGGTTGTGCACCTGGGTGCTCCAGTAGCCGTAGCTCTGGTACTTGTGGTAGATGGCCTCCCACCCGCCCCCGCCCGCGCCCAGGAGCGGGTGGTCGCGCACGATCTTCAGGGCGTCGGCCATCCACTCCAGGCGCGACCGGGCGTCGTAGTCGGCCAGGCTGATGGACCTGGCGCGCTCCAGCACCGTCGCGGGCACGGCCGCCCGGCCCAGCGCCTGGCCGCCGAAGGAATGGCCGATCATGCAGGCCCGCGCCTCGGGGAAACGCCCGCGCAGGAAGGCGGCGGCGGCGGGGATATCCTGGCGCGCCCAGTCCAGCATGGCCGAGGTCAGCGCGCCGGATTGCGACACCAG
>JBBITQ010000144.1:1124-4269 GCA_037440685.1 Clostridiales bacterium | reverse complement strand
GAGGAGGCGCTCACCAAGCGCTAAACTGTCCACAAAACCGGGGTAAGTCCAGGTTGCGGGTCGACCCGGTCATACCTGCTGACTGGGACGGGTTCGAGGTCAGGCGCCAGTTCCGGGGTGCCGTATACGAAATCTCCGTCCGCAATCCGGAAGGAGCGGCCTCCGGCGTGCAGAGAGTGACCATCGACGGCCAGCCCTGGGATGGGCTGGCGGGCGCCGGGGATGGGGAGCGGGATCTCACCTTGCTCCCGGCCTTCGCGGACGGCAAGGTGCACCGCGTGGAGGTGGTGATGGGCCGCCGGGGCGGGAGCCCGCAGTCCGCCGGGGCGGCGCGGGCGGCGCGCGAGGTGTAACATGGCGGAGGACCTGCCGGCATAAGCCTATCCCCTGAGAACGTCTCGATGGTCAGGGGGGCTGGGCTTGGCATCGGTCAGGCGCCTCTCCGCGCGCACGGTGGTCCCCACCGCGATGGCGGTCCTGTTCACCCTCGCCCTCATCCTCTACTCCGAGGAGGCCTTCCAGGCGGCCATCGGCGGGCTGGAACTCTTCCTCAAGATCGTCTTCCCGTCGCTTTTACCCTTCTTTGTCATGTCCGAGGTGATGTTGGGGCTCGGCGTCGTCCACTTCATGGGCACCATCTTCGAGCCCCTGATGCGGCCCCTCTTCAACGTCCCGGGGGTGGGCGCCTTCGTCCTCTCCATGGGGCTGGCGGCGGGATATCCCATGGATGCCGTCATCACGGGGAAGTTCCGGCGCAGCGGGATGTGCACCAAGGTGGAAGGGGAGCGCCTTCTGGCCTTCACCAACACGGCCGATCCCCTGTTCATCTTCGGCGCCGTGGCCGTGGGAATGTTCCACTCGCCTTACGTGGGCCGGGTTCTCGCCGTGGGCCACTACCTGGCGGCCCTGGCCGTGGGGCTGATCTTCCGGTTCTACCGGCGAAACGACCCCGAACGGACCGCCGCCGATCCGAGCGGCGGCAGCGGGTTCATCCTAGCCCGCGCCTATCGCGCGATGCAGAAGGCCCGGGCGGAGGACGGCCGTCCCCTTGGCCAGATCCTGGGTGACGCCGTCGTGGACTCCATGAAGACCCTGGCCATGATCTGCGGCTTCATCATGTTCTTCGCCGTGCTGGTGAGGGTGCTGGAGCAGGCCCGTCTGGCGCCTTACCTGAGCCTGCCGCTGCACGGCCTGGCCGCGTTGATCGGCCTGGACCAGAGCCTGGTGCCGGCGATGTTCGCCGGGCTGATGGAGATCGACATCGGTTGCGTGCAGGCGAGCACGGCGGACGCCCCCGCCGTGCAGCAGGTAGTCGTGGCCGGGGCGATCGTCGCCTGGAGCGGCCTGTCGGTGCACGGCCAGATCGCCAGCGTCCTGCACAACACCGACATCAGCATGAAGCCTTACCTCATCGCCCGGGCGCTCCACGCCGCCCTCGCCGGCCTGTTCACCCTGCTCGCCATCGATCCAGCGGCGCTGGTACGGTGAGGGCGGGGGGTCAGGCGCCCGGGGCGATCAGGAACCGCGGCGACCGGAGAGGGGCGGGAAGGCGGCCATTGGCTTGAGCCAGGTAAGGCCACCGTCGTCGGAACGGTAGAGGCGATTGGCGGCCTCACCGGTGACGGCGTAGACCGTTCCGCCGGTGCCAGGCACGCCGGCGAGGATGCGCCCCCACCGCCACTCGGCCATGGCGGTGTCGACGGCCTGCCAGGTGAGCCCGCCGTCGGTGCTCTTCACGATGCCGGAGTTAGGGGCGGCGGCGGCGTAGACGACCCTGGGGTTGGCGGGATCGGGCAGCAGATAGGCCACGACATCGGTGCGGAGGGCGTCGCCACGGGAATACCACGTCCGCCCGCCGTCTGCGCTCGTGAAGACGCCGGCCCGGTCGCTGCCGGCGAGGAGCGTGGTGCTCCCCGGCAGCACGGTGAGGGAGGTGATCCCCTTGCCCGCCAGGTCGCCCCCCACTTCCTGCCAGGTAGCGCCGCCCTCCTCGCGGCGGAACGTACCGGCGGTCGTGCCCACCACGAGGGCCGGCCGGCCGCCGGGGACGACGGCCAGGTGGAGGAAGGAGACGGCGCCCGGGCGGGACAGGAGTCCCTCCAGCCCCTCGTTGTACGCCTCCCACCGTTGCCCGCCGTCCGCGCTCCTGAAGACGCCGCCGGTCGGGCTGAGGGCGTAGGCCCTGCCGCTGGTGCGCGGATCGAAGACCACCTGGCTCACCGGCCGCTCGCCGATTCCGGCGCTGGCGGGCTGCCAGGACGAGCCGCCGTCGGTGCTCCGGTAGATGCCGCGGGTGCGGCCGGCGGCGAGGAGGGTGCCCTGGCGGTAAGGGTCGAGCGCGATGTGGGCGATGTCGGTGTCGGCCAGGCCGCGGTTGTACTCGTTCCAGGTGCGGCCGCCGTCGTGGCTGATGAAGATGCCAGCCCGGGACGCCATGAAGACGTGCTGGGGGTTGGTGGGGTCGAAGGCGAGGTGGTTGATGAAGGGGAGCGGCTGCTGCGCCCCCTCAGCGGTCCCGACGGCGGTCGGCTCCGCGGCTGTCGTGCCCTGCCTGGCGTAATAGAAAGCGAAAGCCGCGATCGCGAGGAGGAGCGTGAAGGAGATCGCTGCCGGCCAGTGGTGTCGCATGGAGAGGACTCGACCCCTTTGTGCCCGGATTCGGCTCGCTTGTGCGTTTTCTCCGCAGACGCCACAAGTCCTTCTGCGGCAGGCTGGGCCGCGCGGGCGCGAATTCTGCGTGCGGCGGCACAAAAGACCCCTAAAATGCGCATTTAGGGCTATTTTTGTGCGGAAGGCGACCAAACGATCGGGGGCGTGCAGGACTTTGTCGGGACAGCGTCGTACTGTCATAGCAGCGTCCAATGGAGCGGCGCGCTGCGCCGCGAGGGAAGGGGTCGCAGCAGTGGCTATCGACGCATTCCGCCGCCTCGCTTGGGCTACCGCCATCGAGACTTACGCCCTGATCTTCATCGGGGCGGCCACCAAGGCTTACGGAGCGGGCCTCGCCTGCCCCGATTGGCCCCTGTGCTTCGGCAAGCTGATCCCCGAGATGAACTTCCTGGTCTTCCTGGAGTGGGGCCACCGGCTCGGCGCCCTGCTGATAGTCATCCTGGCGGGGTGGGCCATGGTGGCCGCCTTCCGGATG
>JBBITQ010000144.1:0-1086 GCA_037440685.1 Clostridiales bacterium | reverse complement strand
GGTCTCCATGGGTCTGGTCATCCTGCAGGCCATCTTCGGTGGGCTGACGGTCATCTTCCGCCTCGCGCCCTGGGTGGAGGCCGGGCACACCGCCCTGGCCACGGCTTTCCTCTCGCTGTGGGTGCTGGTCGCGGTGTCTGCCGGGATGCAGGAGCGCGAACAGCGACTTCCCGGCGCCGCGACCATGTGGGGCGTGCCGCTGGCGGCCGCCCTCGCCACCTACACGACGATCATCCTGGGCAGTTACATGAAAGCGGCGCACGCGGGACTGGCGTGCATCGACTGGCCGCTATGCAACGGCCAGTTGATCCCCTCCCTCGGCAACCCACTCGTCCTCCTGCAGTTTGCGCACCGGATCGCCGCCCTGCTGGCTTTCAGCCTCGTCATCTACACCGCCTACTTCGTCTTCCGGCGGGCGGGCCACGTGCCGGCGCTGGTCGTGCCGGCGGGGGTGGCCATGGGCCTGGTGTTCCTCCAGGTGTTGATCGGCGGCTTGGCGGTCGTGCAGAAGCTGCCGCCGCCGGTGACCATCGCCCACATGGCGGTGGCCGCGGCCCTGGTGGCTACCATGGCCGCGCTCACGCTGGTGTCCTACCGGCTTTCCCCCGCCCGTCCCTCCGCGCCCGGCTTGACGGTCACCCCGCCCTCCGCGGCACACCCAAGGGCGTGACGGGCCCACCCCCAATAGCGCAACTTTATGTAGCTTTCTGTCGGCTGGCAGGAAAAGGCAATGCCCGCGGCGAATGAGCCCTCCCGTAGGAATGCCAGGGGAGGGTTTGCGGTGCTCGTGGAGGAAGAATTCACCCGCGGCCACGTCATCCTGCGGCTGAACGGCGAACTGGACCTGGACTCCGCGGACGAGTTCCGGCGTCGCGCGGAAGACGCCCTGGAACGGCACGGGTCCCGACGGCTGATCGTGAACATGAGGAAGGTGTCCTTCATCGACAGCTCCGGTTTGGGAGCCATCCTGGGCCGATACCGCCGCCTGGCCCAGCGCGAGGGGTGGATGGCCATCGTCGCTCCCCAGGGGCACGTGCGGACGGTTTTGGAGTTCGCGGGCATCCGGAGGGTGATACCCATCTACGG
>JBBITQ010000143.1:0-4270 GCA_037440685.1 Clostridiales bacterium | reverse complement strand
ACTCGGGAAGGCAAGAAGGAGCGGAAAAAACACCGATTTGGGTTAGGGGCAGGTCCTGACCGTCGTTATCCGGAGATTCACTTAGTTATAGCTGACGGTTTCTAAACAAAAGCTGGCCTGAACGCACTAGTCGTGCGCGCCACAACCGCGGTGCCCTCCGACCGGCGGAGCCTCAGGCGACGTCGTAACCGGCTTCCTCGATCGCGGTGCGGATCGCGTCCGGCGTCGTCTTGGCGGGGTCGAAGGTCACCGTGACCTCTTTGCTGCCCAGGTCCACCAGCACCTCGCTCACCCCGTCCAGGGCCTTCACCGCCTGGGTGATAGCCATCCGGCAGTGGCCGCAGCTCATCCCCGGCACGCGAAAAACCTTGGTCTCCATCACCATCGCCTCCTACGACGCGGCCTACCGCAGGCCGCGCATGGGGTCGTAACGCTTGAGCAGCGTGGAATTGGTCACCACCGAGACCGAACTCAGCGCCATGGCCGCCCCGGCGAGAACCGGGCTCAACAGCCCCAGGGCCGCCACCGGGATCCCCAGCACGTTGTAGATGAACGCCCAAAAGAGATTCTGTCGGATCTTGCCCATGGTGGCGCGGGACAGCCGGATGGCCGCCGGGACGCCGCGCAGGTCTCCCGCCATCAGGGTGATGTCCGCCGCCTCGATGGCGACATCCGTACCCGTCCCCAGGGCCATGCCCACGTCGGCGGCGGCCAGCGCCGGGGCGTCGTTGATCCCGTCGCCCACCATCCCCACCACCAGGCCGCGCCGGCGCAGCTCCTGCACCCGGCCCGCCTTCTCCTCCGGCATGACCTCCGCCAGCACATCCTCGGGCGCGATGCCCGCCTGGCGGGCGATCACCTCGGCGGTGCGGCGGTTGTCGCCGGTCATCATGACCACCCGCACCCCCATGGCGCGCAGGGCGCGGATGGCCGCAGGGGACGTCTCCTTGACCGTGTCCGCCACGGCGATCACCCCCGCCGGCGCCCCGTCGACCGCGAGGAGCATGGCCGTCTTCCCCTCCGCCTCCAGCCGCTCCGCCTCGGCAGCGAGGGGAGCGGCGGCCACGCCGGCCTCCTCCATCAGGCGGCGGTTGCCGAGGAGCACCTCGCGCCCGTCGACCCGCCCCCGTACCCCCCGCCCCGGCAGCGCCTCAAAGGATTCGGGTTCCGGCACCGGCGCGCCGGCCTTCTCCGCCGCGGACACCACCGCCAGCGCCAGGGGGTGCTCGGAGCGCTTCTCCAAGGCGGCTGCCCACCGGAGGACGTCGGCGCACCAAAAGGGGCTCCGCACCGGCGCCCCGTCGGCGAAGGCGACGACGTCCGTCACCTCGGGCTTTCCCTTGGTGATCGTCCCCGTCTTGTCCAGGACCACCACGTCAAGCCGGTGGGCCGCCTCGAGGGACTCGCCACCCTTGATCAGGATGCCGTTCTCGGCCCCCACCCCCGTGCCCACCATGATGGCCGTGGGCGTGGCCAGACCCAGGGCGCAGGGGCACGCGATCACCAGCACCGCCACCATGTGAAGGAGCGCGCGCGTGAAGTCCCCAGTAGCGAGGAACCAGGCGGCGAACGTCACGGCCGCGATCCCCACCACCGTCGGGACGAAATAGGCCGAGACCCGGTCCGCCAGGCGCTGTATCGGCGCCTTGGAGCCCTGGGCCTCTTCCACGACGCGGATGATCTGGGCCAGGGTCGTGTCGCGGCCCACCCTCGTGGCCCGGAACTTGAACGTCCCCAATTGGTTCACGGTGGCCCCCACCACCTGGTCACCGGGGTGCTTCTCCACCGGCAGGCTCTCGCCCGTGAGCATCGACTCGTCCACGGCCGAGTCGCCCTCCAGGACCACCCCGTCCACGGGGATCCGCTCCCCCGGGCGCACCACCACCACCTCGCCAGGGCGGACCTCCTCGACCGGGACATCGATCTCGCGCCCGTCCCTGATCACCCGGGCCGTCCTGGCCTGGAGGCCCATCAGCTTTGCGATGGCCTCAGAGGTGCGGCCGCGGGCCAGGGCCTCCAGGAGCTTGCCCAGGATTATGAGGGTGATGAGGATGGCGCTGACCTCGAAGTAGAGCCCCGTGATCCCCAGGGCGGGACCCGCCAGGAGGCCCGCCAGGCTGTAGAAATAGGCGGCCGACGTCCCCATGGCCACCAGGACTGACATGTTGGCCGAGCCGCTCCTCAGGTTGTGGTAGGCGTCGCGGTAGAACTGGGCGCCGGCAAGGAACTGCACCGGGGTCGCCAGGAGGAGCTGGATCCAGCCGTTCATGAGCAGCCCGAAGATCCCCCCGTGCATCCCGGTGGCATGGCCCACCATGGCCACCAGCAACGGGAACGACAGGACGGCGGAGAGGAGGAAGTTGCGCCTCTGGCGCCGGATCTCCCGCTGCCGCGCCTCCCTCCCCGCGTCCTCGCCAGCCTCGGGCGCGGGCAGTTCCGCCTCGTAGCCGAGCCGGCGCACCGCCTGGAGCAGGTCCTCGACCGTCGCCTGTGCAGGGTCGTAGACGACGGCGGCTCGCTCCGCCGCCAGGTTGACGGCGGCCTCCTTGACCCCTTCAACCCGGCGCAGGGACTTCTCCACCCGGGCCACGCAGGCGGCACAGGTCATGCCGCGCACGTTGAGCATGACCTTCTCTTCGGCCGCGCTCCCCATGCCTCCTCCCCCTTCCTGGTCCGGGCCAATCGCCGACGAAGGATGTTTAAGCATTAATATAAGTCACCCACCCGGCGGGCGCCAGGGATCAGGCATGCCGCGCCCCCCGGCACGTCAGCCTCCAGCGCCGTCGGTGTTATAAGGATTTGCCCCGTTGCGCGAGCCAAGGCGCTCCGCCCGCCGCCTTCCAGAAAGTTATATAATCCTCTGGCCGCATGGCATCGGGCGTACACCCGAACGCCGCCACGGCCATGGCGTCCCAGACGTTGGCCGCGAACCAGCGCCCTCCCAGGGGAGGGGCCAGCGTGGCGATCCGGCAGGCACCGCGGTCGTGCAGGAACGCCACGTCCGACGCCGTCAGCGTGCTGGCGATCACGTCCCTCCGGCCCAGGTCGGCCGGCAGTCGCCGGAGGAGCAGGGGGGTGTCCCCGGCCACCACGTCCGCCCCACGGAACACGGCGGCCCGGCCGCGCCTCCGCGCGGGCGGGGTCTCCCGCAAGGGGTAGAGCCACGAGAGCGGGAGCAGACGGAGAAGCGGCAGCAGCAGGCGGGCAGCGGCGGAGAAGAGAGCGAGCGACCCGAACACGACGGGCAAGCCCAGGGCGAAATAAGCGTCTCCCACCAGGACCCGGCACCCCGCCGCCTCCACGGCCCGCGCCAACCAGTACCGGTCGAGGACGGATGACACCAGCACGGTCCGCCCCGCCAGGGGGAAGCCGGCCGCAGGCAGGGCCGCCGCCGCCACCGGCTCCACGGCGGCCTTCCACCCCGCGCCGTCCACCGCCGGAGTCCGGCGCGCCTGGGAGGCCAGTTGCCGCCCCAACGGCAGCACCCACTTCCTATCGCCCAGCCGGAGGGCCAGGTCCACACCCCCGAGGCCGATGGCGTGCACCCGCCCGTCCACGGCGCGGATGACCGCGGCGGCCTTCGCTGCATCCCCGCCCGTGCCGATACGCCGGATGCGAAAGCGCTCGCCGCCCACGCGCACTACGGCTTCGTGATCGCGCGCCGGATCACCCAGGCTGACGCTCACCACGCTCAGCATCTGGCCCGCTCAGCAGCCTGCCCGCGCCTTCTCCAGCACCGCGTCCATCGTGTCCCGCGTGATCATACCAGGGGCGATGAAGCAGACGCGACCGTCCTTGTCGGTGATGATGCTCGTGGGGAGGGTGTTGAAGTTCCACCGCGCGTGCAACTCGCCCCCCGCGTCCAGAACCACGGGCACGGTGAAGCCGATCTCCTCGACGAAGGAGCGAACGACGGCCGGCGGCTCGTCCTCATTGATGGCGAGGATGTTGATGTCCCGGCCCTGCCGTTCGTAAATGGCCTGGATGTCCGGCATCTCCGCCCGGCACGGCGGGCACCAGCTCGCCCAGAAGTTGATGAAGGTCGGCTTGCCAAGGAGGTCCGCAGCCCGCATCTTGCGGCCGTCCAGTGTCTCAAGCTCGAAGTCCGGCAGCACCTCGCCCTTTGCGGGGATCGCGGACCGGGCCGGGCTGCCGGCCTCCCCTCCCCGCCCCGCCCGCTGGCCGCCCACGCGCCCGCCCAGGGCGCCCGCGGCCAGAACGGCGATGATGAGGAACCCCAGGAGCGGCAGCAAAACCCTTTTCGCATTCA
>JBBITQ010000142.1:0-4282 GCA_037440685.1 Clostridiales bacterium | reverse complement strand
CGTTATCTCGCCCACCGCCAGGGCGCGGATCACGAGCGTCGAGGCCTGGGAACCGGTGTTGCCCCCCGTGCCGATCACCAGCGGGATGAAGAGGGCCAGGGCCACAACGCGGGAGATGTCCTCCTCGAAGTGCCGGAGCACCGTGCCGGTGAGGGCCTCGCCGACGAAGAGGGCGAGCAGCCAGCCCACCCGCTTGCGGAACAGCGTCCACAGGGGCGCCTCAAGGTAGGGCTCGGCCACCGGCTCCAGACCTGCCATGCGGTGGGCGTCCTCGGTGGCCTCCTCTTCGATGACGTCCAGAACGTCGTCCACCGTGACCACGCCCACCATCCGTCCGCCCTGGTCCACCACGGGCAAGGCCACCAGGTCGTACCGCCGGAGGAGCCGCCCGAGCTCCTCCTGGTCGGTCTCCGCCTGCACCTGGATCACGCGGTCTTTCATGAGCTGCCCCATGGTGGTGCGCGGATCGGCCAGGATCACGTCCCGCAGCGACGTGACGCCCACCAGGCGGCCCAGGGCGTCCAGTACGTAGATGTAATAGATGACGTCGGCCTCCCGACCCACCTTGCGGACGTGCCCCAGGGCCTGCTCGGCCGTCCAGTACTCGCGCACGGCGATGTAATCGACCGTGGCTAGGCTGCCCGCCGTGTTCTCGGGGTACGACATGAGGCCGGCGACCTTTTCCCGGTAGTCATCGGGGAGCCAGTTCATGAGCTGCTCCCGCTGGCGGCCGTGGAGCGCCAGGAGGAGGTCGGCCACGGCGTCGCTCGACATCTCTTTGAGCACCGCCCTGGCGTTCGCTTCGGGGAGGTGGTGCAGCAGGCGGTACTGCTCCTCGGGCCGGAGGTGTTCGAGGGTGGCCGCCGCCTGGGCGGGAGGCAGCGCCTGCATGATCTTGAGCTGTTCGGGGCGGTCGAGGCTGGGTAGGACGGAGGTGGCCAGGTCGAACGGCTCAGCCCGTGTGAGATCGAGATCCTCCAGGGACACGGTCCGGCCCACCTCCCCCAGCATCGCCTCCCCGATTATAGCCGAAGCGGCCCTGGGGCAGCCAGGATCTAGACCTGGTGCACCTCGCTCGCCCCGTTCCGGGCGAGGAGCTCCATGGCCCGGTCGCCGGGCCCCTCGAACCGGAACACCGCCGCCACCCCGCCGCCTTCCAGACGGTCGAGGAGGCGGTAGGCGTCTCGTGCGGAGAGGCCGAGACCCGTGAGACGCTCCAGGAGCGAAGGGGAAGAGTAGAGGCTGTCGGTCCCGGTGACGGCGAAGCGATGGCGCGCCGCCTCGCCCGTGTGGGTGCGCGCCGCGCCGTCTTCCTCCGCGCCAGCCCCCGGGCCTTGATCCGGCGTGATGCCGGGGTAGAACCCCTCCATCCCGTCCCGGCCCTGGTCACCCTCCTTCATGACATAGGCAACCCGGCTGGGCGTGACCTGCTCCGCCAGGGCCCGAGCGGCCCTGTGCGCCGCGTCATAGGAGTCGAAGAAGGCGATGATCCGTGCCATCTCCGGCCGTTCCCCCCGCCGTGTGTTGGTATTCATCAGTCTGCCCGCCAGAGCGGGGGACAATAGGGCCGGCCGCCAGGGTGGACGGGCGGCTGGCAACGTGTCAGATCTTTCCGCTCTCCTCCAGCAGCCCCTGGCGGATGGCGTAGGCCACGGCTTGGGCGCGATTTTGCATATGGAGCTTCTCTAGGATGTTGCGGAGGTGGTTCTTCACCGTGTTCTCCGCGATGAAGAGCCGCTCCGCGATCTCGCGGTTGGAGAGGCCCTCGCTGACGAGCTGCAGGACCTCCTTCTCCCGCTTGGTGAGGATGTCGGCCCGGCGGTCGCGCGCCGCTTCCTCCCAACCGGCGGCCGGAGCCCCCGGCCGGCCGCGCCCGTCCCCTCCTCGTCCGGCCTGCTCACCGCTCTCCGCCACCACGGCTCCCCGGGGAGACAGCTCGCGTAAGAGCTTCGCCGCCATGGCGCCCGAGATGGGAGCCTCGCCCCGCGCCGCCCCGCGGATGCTGTTTATGAGCACCTCGGGCTGCAGGTCCTTCAGGAGATACCCCTGCGCCCCGCGCTTGATGGCCTCGAAGAGGTTCTCGTCGTCATCGGAGTACGTCAGCATGATGATCTTCACGTAAGGCATCTCCTTTTTGATCAGGTCGATCGCCGTGAGGCCGTCGCAGCGCGGCATGCTGATGTCCATCAGGATGACGTCGGGCATGAGCTCTTGAGCGCGCTCCAGCGCCTCGAACCCGTCGCCGGCCTCGCCCACCACCTGGATATCCTCCTGGGTGGCCAGCAAGGTGGCTATGCCCTTGCGCACCAAGACATGGTCGTCGACAAGCATGACGCGAATCGGTTCCATTCCTAGCCCCCCTTACGCGCTCCGCTCTCGCTCTCCTTGGCTCGTCACCGTCACGGCCCTCAGACTGCGGAGAGACGTCACCCCCCCGCCTCCGCCGGCGCGGGCCGCTGCACCCACCGCCCCAGCGGCACGCGCAAGCGCACCGTGGTGCCCTGGCCGGGGGCCGACTCGATGTCCAACTGCCCCCCGACCTCCTGGCTGCGCTCCTTCATGATATGGAGGCCGAAATGCTGCCCCGACTGCGCGGCCGCGTCGGGGATGAAGCCGCACCCGTCGTCGGCGACTGCCACCTCGAGTGCGCCATCGCGGTGGGCGATGGACACCACGACCTTAGTCGCGGCGGCGTGCTTGCGGACATTAGCCAAGGCTTCCTGGATCACGCGCATCACCTGGATGCTCTTCTCAAAGGGCAGGGACACCGTGCCCTTGACCTCGCTCACCAGCTCCGTCCTCAAGCTCGCCTGGCGCCCGAACTGCTCGAGGAGCCCCCGCACCTGGGCCACGAAGTCGTCTCCCGAGGGACGCTGGCGCAGGTTGAAGATCGCCATCCGCACCTCCTGATGGGCCTGCCGGAGCATCTCCCGCGCCTCTGTCAGGCGGGACAGAGCCTCTTCCACCTTCCCCCGCAGGAGGAGCTGCTCCATGGTGGCCACCATTGCGGTGAGGTAGGTCAGGGTCTGGCCGAAACCATCGTGCATCTCCTTGGCGACCCGGTCCCTCTCCTCCAGGATGGCCTGGCTCTGGCCGCGGGCGTAGAGTTCCCTGTTCTCAAGGGACACCGCCGCCTGCGTCGCCACGCTGGACAGGAAGAGCACGTCCGACTGGGCCACGGGAGCGCCCGCACCCCCCACCACCAGGGCGCCGAAGGTGCGTCCCCTCTGGATCAGGGGCACGGCGACGACCGTCTGACCGTTGGGGGTGGCGATCACCGGCCGCTGCTCCGCCACCGCCTGGACAGCCAGGTCCTCGGCCATGCCCGCAGGCGCGCCATCCTCGCCCTCCGAGGCGGCGCCGTCACGGTACTTCCAGAAGAGCGCCCCCGTGTCCTCCTCGATGAACGCCCAACTGGCCCACCGGGCGCCGAGGATCTCCCGCACCTTGCGCAGCACCTCTTTGAGGTTCTCCTCCAGGTCCCCCAGCGAAGCCAGTTCGAGTCCGATGTCGTACAGCCCCTCGGCCTGGCGGTGCCGCCGCGCCACCTCGGCCTCCAGGGCCTTCTTCTCCGAGATGTCCCGCATGATCAACGCCACCTGGGTGCCGCCCTCGGGCGCCGGAATGCCGGTGGCGCTACCCGTGACGGAGACGGCCCGGCCGTCGGCCGAGCGCACGGTGGCCTCAAAGTAGGGGACCTTCTGCCCTTGCCGCGCCAGGGTCCACCAGGGCGGATCCGGACGCCCTGCCAGTTCCTCGAAGAGCTGGGCCACGTGCAAAGCCCCGGAGCCGACGGCCTCTGGCTCCCAGCCGGTGAGGCGGTAGCCGGCAGGGTTCATCGCCACCACGCGATCGTGATCATCGAGGAGCACCACGGCGTCGGAGGTGTGGTGGAAGATGGCCTCGATACGCCGGCGCTCGCGGTCGAGCAGGCCCTGCAGGCGCTGGATCAGCCCGAAGACCAGCTCGGAGAAGATCATGGCCGCCACCATCGTGGAGACGAGCACCGTCAACTTTACCTGAGCAGGGGTCAGGCGCTCCTCCAGATAGATGTTGCGCACGGACTCGGCCACCACGACGTAGGCGACCGGCGCCAGGATGGTCAGGAGCTTGATCTTGGCGAGCTGCTTCTCTCCCACGTCCCCGCCCCCTCGCGCAGCGCGGCGGCACCCGTGAACGGCCACACCTCGTCGCGTCGGTTCCCCGAATGATAGCTTACCATAATGTCCGCGCCGCCGGCCAATGGCAGTGTGAACGACTGGAACGCGATCGGCAGGTATAT
>JBBITQ010000141.1:0-4284 GCA_037440685.1 Clostridiales bacterium | reverse complement strand
CGAGTCCTCCCGGGCGCACCATGTTTTCTGCGGGGTCAGCTCCCGGCGGTGGCTGGCCCTAATCGTGTGAGGCCCGTGGATGACGCCAAGTTCATGGAAGCCGCCCTGGCCGAGGCCGCCTTGGCCAGGGAGCGAGATGAGGTTCCGGTTGGCGCTGTAGTCGTCCTGGAAGGTGAGATCATAGGGCGCGGGCACAACCTGCGCGAAACCAGCGGCGACCCGACAGCGCACGCGGAGATGGTGGCGATCCGGGAGGCGAGCCGCCATGTCGGACACTGGCGGCTCGAAGACGCTACGATGTATGTGACCCTTGAGCCATGCGCCATGTGCGCAGGTGCCCTGGTCCTCGCGCGGGTCAGGCGGCTGGTGTTCGGGGCGCGTGATCCTAAAGCGGGCGCATGCGGGTCGTTGATGAACATAGTGCAAGACCCGCGGCTCAACCACCGCCTCACGGTTACCGAAGGCGTCCTCGAAAGCCGGTGCAGCGAGATCCTGCGGGAGTTCTTCCGTCGTCACCGGTGTTGAGGCGGCTGGTGTCATGTGCCGCGCACATCGGCTCGCGGTTGGCATGTGGTGCGGAGGGGTGTCCGAGCGGTTTAAGGTGCGGCTCTCGAAAAGCCGTGTCCCGAAAGGGACCGTGGGTTCGAATCCCACCCCCTCCGCCAACCCTATGCTCATCCCTTGCTAAGCTGAGCATGCATTTGTTATCATCTTGCCGCTGGTTCAGCATAGCGGGAAGGGTGCGGGAGTGGATTATCCGGCACGCCTGGAGAGCGTGTGTACGGGAAACCGTACCGTGGGTTCGAATCCCACCCCTTCCGCCATTTTGCCTTTCAGGCTGCGGAGCCGGCCCTTGTTCGCGCTGTCGCCCGCGGTTGATGGCGCCGATCCGGTCCTGCGCAACGGTAGCCTGTGAACCCCGCCAGGTCCGGAAGGAAGCAACGGTAAGCAGTGTCTCCCGGGTGCCGCAGGGAGGCCGGCTCGGCGCCATGGGCTGCGGGTATGGTGTCCGAGCGGGCCGTGGCTCCCTTAATTTTTTTGCCGCTCCGCTTTCCGTGCAAAAGGTATCTGGCTTGGACAGCGCGAAGAGACGATGAGTCAGCGCATCGGCGAGGGGGGCGGGACGTGCCGTGTCTGATGGGGCTCTGACGTCATCCGCAGCCGAGTCCTTGGAGGCGGGCTTAGGGGCCGGCCGTCCTGTGGGGCAGCGCCTCGCCCTGTACCGCGCTTGGCGGCCTGTCTCCTTTTCCGAAGTGGTGGGGCAGACCCATGTCACCACGACGCTGCGCAATGCGCTGGTTCAGGGCCGTTTGTCCCACGCTTATCTCTTCTGCGGTCCCCGAGGGACGGGGAAGACGTCCATAGCGAAAATCCTGGCGCGGGCAGTGAACTGCATCGATCTCTCTGGTGGCGAGCCCTGTAACGCGTGCCCCGCCTGTCAGTCCATCTTGGCTGGCAGCGCGCTGGATGTGTTCGAGATCGACGCGGCTTCCCACCGGGGGATCGACGAGATCCGCGACCTGCGCGAAAAGGCCCGCTATGCCCCAGCCGGGTTACGGGTCAAGGTCTACATCGTAGACGAGGTCCATATGTTGACGCAGGAGGCATTCAATGCCCTGCTCAAGACCCTTGAGGAGCCGCCGGCGCATGTTCTGTTCATCCTTGCCACCACCGATCCGAGAAAGATCCCGGCTACCATCATCTCCCGTTGTCAGCGCTTCGACTTCCACAGGTTGTCGACGGCGGAAGTGGTGGGGCGGTTGCGACAGATATGCACCGCCCTCGGGGTGCACGCGGGAGAGGGGGTCCTGGAGGAGATAGCGCGACACGCCGAAGGCGGCCTGCGCGACGCGCTGAGCCTCCTCGACCAGTGCATAGCCTTTGCCGGCGACCGGTTGAGCCTCGACGAGCTCCGGCAGCTCCTGGGCATGGTTGACCACCGCGTCCTAGCGGCAGTGGCGGAGGCGCTCGTCGAGGGGGATGCGCTTGCGCTCTTGCGCATCATCGACCAGATCGATCGCGATGGGTGGGACCTGAGGCAGTTCGTGCGCGATCTTCTGGGTTTCTTCCGCGAACTCCTCCTGATGCGCGTTGCGCCCGAGGCGGCTGCCAGATGGCGCTTCGATTCGGGGGTGCACCTGCAGGCGTTGGCGCAGAGGATGACGGTCAGCCGCCTCCTCGCCGTACTACAGGCTCTCTCCCGTCTGGAGGGCGACTTCCGCTGGGCGTCTCAGCCGCGTGTCGTGGTGGAGATGGCTCTTCTGGGGTTGATCCTGGAAGGCCGGGAGGTATCGGGGGCGGCGAAGGGCACTGTGGATGCACCGGGCGAGCGGCACGACTGCGCCCCCGTTCCCGGGGGGCAGGCTGTCGCCGCGCGGCGAGGGCCGGTCGCGCCGCGTTCGGCAGTTCCCGGCGCGGAAAGGCCGGCGTGCGGCTCCGCGCCCACCCTGGACGACATCCGTGCCGTCTGGCGCGCCGTCGCCGAACGAGTGAAAAAGGAGCGGCGGCAATTGCACGCTTTGCTGGAACCGGCGCGGCCCGTGGCCCTGCGGGGGTCCGAACTGATACTGCAGTTTGGTCGCACGTACGGTTTCCACTGCAGCCGCGTGGCCGATGGGCTTCACCGTACCTTTCTGGAGAAGGTCATCAGCGAGGCCCTGGGCACCGCGATCTCCGTCCGGTGTGTCCTCGGCGATGAACCCGAAGCGGCTGTTCACGAGGGTTCGGACGCTAGGGGAACGAGCGCGGAGGGGCAAGGGGCTGCGGAGGCGATGGTCACGGCGGCGCTGGACCTGCTCGGCGGGCAGGTCGTGGAGTTGGAGATGGAGCAGGTGCAGGAGGAGGAACGGTAAAACCATGGACATCACGAAGATGATGAAGCAGGTCCAGAAACTGCAACAGGACATGGCGCGTGTGCAGGAGGAGCTGGCCTACAAGACTGTGGACGCCAGCGTGGGCGGTGGCGCCGTGCGGGTGGTTTGCAACGGCCGGCAGGAGGTCCTGAGCATCGAGATCCGCAAGGATGCCGTAGATCTCGACGACCTTGAGATGCTCCAGGACATGATCGTGGCCGCTGTGAACGAGGGTTTGCGCAAGTCGCAGGAACTGGCGGCAAGCGAGCTTTCCCGCCTCACCGGCGGGTTGAACCTCCCCGGAATGCCCTTTTGATACCCGGAGGGAAGAAGTTGTTTTACGCAGAGCCGATCGCACGTCTGATCGAGGAATTGGGCCGCCTCCCTGGGATCGGACCGAAAACCGCCCAGCGCCTCGCGTTCCACCTCCTCTTCGCCCCGCGGGACGACGTGGTGCGCTTGGCAGGGGCCATGCTGGACGCCCGGGATCGGGTCCGGTACTGCTCGTCATGCTGGAACCTGACCGATTCCGATCCGTGCGCCTTGTGCGCTGATCCGGCCCGCGATCCGTCCGTCCTCTGCGTCGTAGAGGAGCCGAAGGACGTGGTGGCGATGGAGAAGACGCGCGAGTTTCGCGGCCTCTATCATGTACTTCACGGCGCCATCTCGCCGCTGGACGGCGTGGGCCCGGAACGGCTGAAGATTCGCGAGTTGCTCAACCGTTTGACGGATGGTGGCATCAAGGAGATCATCTTGGCTACCAACCCTGACGTGGAAGGCGAGGCCACCGCGCTGTATTTGGCGCGGCTGTTGAAGCCCATGGGCATCAGGATCACCCGTATCGCGCGTGGGCTCCCGGAAGGAGGTGATCTCGACTACGTGGATGAGGTAACCCTCTCGCGTGCCCTCGAAGGGCGGCGAGAGATGTGACCTTGCATATAGCTGGCATCGAATGGATAACCTGTTGATGCGGAGCTTCGCATTGGCTAGGGGGATGTCTGTGAAAGAAAGGCGTAGCGGAATGCTAGGGGCCTTGTCTTTCAGGCGTCAGGCCCGCGAGTCCGATAAACAGGTGGATTACTGTGCCCTGGTGGATAAAGCCCGGTCCGAGTGGCTCGTCGCGCGTGCCTTGTTCGACAACGTTTCTGACCCGGAATTAATCGATCACGCCATACACCTCATCGTTGCGGCGGAGAAGAAATACGACTACCTCCTGCGCAGGGCCAAAGCGGAGGGCATTCAGTTGGAACCCCTTTAAGGGTGATGCGTTGTGCCACTCCTGGTTTTCCTCATATCCCGCGGCGTGGCAGGCGGGTTGGCCCTTTGGGCCTTCAACGCTGCTGCCAGCCTGGTTGATTTTCATATAGGGCTCAACCCGTGCGTATTCCGACGAATTCGTCCAGTGATTCCGATTCATCGCGACCAGTGATTC
>JBBITQ010000140.1:0-4297 GCA_037440685.1 Clostridiales bacterium | reverse complement strand
AGGGCTCGTACCGCTCCTCCAGGGCGAGGATGATGGTCTCCGCCATGCAGGCCTCGGCGGTGCGCGGCGGGAAGCCGAAGTCGAAGCCGAAGTCCACCTGCTCGCCCGGGACCTGGATCACCCCGCCGTCCATCACCAGCACGTCGTCCCGCCGGGCGTAGACCTCGCGCGAGATGTTGCGCGGCCGGGCGACGTCGCAGACCACAGACCCGCTCTTCAAGTCCTCGGGAGCGATGATGGCGTCGGTGGCGGAGCTGACGGCGATCACGATCTCGGCGTCCCGCACCGCCGCCCGGACATCCGTGGCGATGGTCGGCTCGGCGCCAGCGCGGCGCACCTGCTCCGCCACGAACTCCAGGCGCCCGCGGTCCCGCGCCACCAGCGTCACCGCCGGGACGTACCGGGCGATGACCTGGGCGCAGGCGGCGCCTATGGACCCCGTGGCCCCCACCACGCACACCCGCGCGTGCTTGAGGCCGATCCCCAGGCGCTCCGCGCCGCGCAGCGCCCCCTCCACGGCGGTGGCGGCGGTGTAGCTGTTGCCCGTCGTGACGGGGATGTCGAGGGCCGCGTTCACGCTCACCCCGCGGTCCCCGACGATCTTGGTGAAGGCCCCCAACCCGAAGATCTGCGCCCCCAGCGACTCGGCCAGCCGCCCCGCCCGGATCAGCCGCTCCAGGACGAAAGGCCAGGGGCTCTCCAGGAGCACCCGCGGCGTCATAGGCAGGCCGATGAACCAGCCCTCCGCCCGGGCCCCGGTGGGCGACTCGATGCCGGTGATGTGGGAGACCCTCATGGGGGGAACCCACTTGAAGACGCCCTCCACCAGGCGCTCCGGCAGGCGGCGGACGAAGGGGTACTTCCGCGCGAAGTCGCCGGCGTCCAGAGGATGTATCAGAAACGCGAACTTGCCCATGCCCTCACCTTCCCCGGCCGGTTGGCGTGGCCGCGCGGGCCGGGACCGCGCCGGCGACGCCTAACCGCATTTTACAGGTTGCACGGGGGAATATGAAGGGATGGGCCGGAGGCTCAATCCCGGCCGGGCCGGCCACCACCACCGCCCACCGGACGTCCCAGCCGGCACGCCAGCGCGATGCAGGGCGCCCGGCAGCTGACCATGCGCCGCGTAGCAGCATTTTCCGCCAAGTGGGTCTATGAAAGAGCGTCACATTTAGGTAACCTTTATATTGTGATAAGCGAGTTCATGGCGGGGAAGGTTTGGATGCGCAAATGGCCGGCATTGATCATATGCGCGGCGCTGACGGCGGCGGGTTGCGCCCGCGCGCCCGCTGAGCCGCAAGCCGCGGGGCAAGGGGGGGCTTTGCCCGGCCAGGTGGCGACACAACCCGGTCCCGGCGGCGCTCAAGGGGCTTCCGAGGGCCAGCTTGAACGGTGGAGCCCGGTGACGGCTACCGTCGCGCTGCTGGATGACCCCGGCGTGCGGTCGGGGTTTCTCCCCGCCATCGCGCCCCGCCCCCTCACCCTGGTCATCCGCTTCACCGGTCCCGTGGACCGGGTCACCACCCAGGAGGCCATCCTGCAGAACCTGAAGGGCGCCCCCGACCCGACCGACCCGGCGGCGCCGCGGATCGAGTGGCAGGACGAGACCGAGGCGCGGCTCCGCATCCCAGACGTGGACGCCAGGCCGGGCGCCTATGTGGAGATCAGCCTGGACGGTGCCCGAGACCGGGACGGGCTCCCGATAAAGAGCGCGGGGCTCCGGATGGCTTTGGTCAAGGGGCGGGCTGCCGTTTGGCGCGTCCCCGTTGGCGGAAACGGCTCCGCCGCAAAGGTCATGGATGTCTACGAGCCGCTCACACCCTTGGCGGCGCGGCCTGACGGGAGCCGGATCTACCTAGCGCGCCCCGCCTACCACGGGGGCAATTCGCCGCTGGGCATCCCCTACATGTACGACACGGCGTCGGGCAGGCTGATAGCGGGCGCCGACGCGGTGGACCTGTCGGGGCAGGTCGTCCTGGACCCGGCCTCCAACGACATCTTCTTCCACGGCACGAGCCTCTTCAGCAGGTTCACGCCCGACGGCCGGGTGCTCCACGACCAGAAGGGCGTCTTCAACTCGCTCCGCGGAGGCGGCCCCATCCTGGCGCCGAGGGTGAGCGGGGACGGCCAGCGGCTGTCGGCGCTGCTCCTCCAGAGCGAGGCCGACGACTCCGCCGATCTGCTGATCTACGACATCGGCAAGCGCAAGCTGGCGACCTACTTCGACATCGCCCGGCCCCACGATAACGGCGCCGGCGGCAGGCACTTCGGGCTCGAGTGGTCCCCCGACGGCAGGCATCTCCTATTCGATACCAAAGCCGGCACGGGCGACGCCGTGGAGTGCTATGTCCTCGACGTCGTGTCCGATCAGAAGGTGCGCATCGGGAGCGGTTGCCGGGTCGGGTCCTGGTCGCCGACGGGCGACCGTGTCTGGCTGGCCGGCACGGGCGTGGTCACGGCGGACGGCAAGGCGGTCTTGCAGGCCACCGACGGCACCGAGCGCGCCTTCTGGTCTCCGGATGGGGCGCGCCTGCTCATCGGCGACACCGTTTGGGAGATAGCGACGGGTCGCAAGACGCGGCTCTCCTTGCCGGCGGAAGCCATGGGCAAAGCCTACCCGCTCGGGTGGGCCGCCGACGGGCGCAGCGTCTTCATCGGCTTCACGGAGAGGGAGGGCGACTAGGGCTACTCCCCCATGAATTTGAGGATGAGCCGCTTGGGCCGGCGGCCGTCCCACTCCCCGTAGAACACCCGCTGCCAGGGGCCCAGATCGAGCCGCCCCGCCGTGATGGGTACCACCACCTCGTGCCCGAGGGTCAGGCTGCGCAAGTGAGCGGCGCCGTTGTCCTCGCCCGTGCGGTGGTGGCGGTAGTCGTCGCCCCGCGCCGGGTGGCGCCCCCACGGGGTGAGGTCCTCCAGCCAGTCGAGGATGTCCTGCCATAGACCCGGCTCGTGATCGTTGACGAACACCGAGGCGGTGATATGCATGGCGCTCACGAGGACCATGCCCTCCCGGATGCCGCTCTCCCCGAGCGCCGCCTCGACCTCGTCCGTGATATCGACGATCGCCTGGCGCTCCCTCGTGTTGATCGTGAGGTACTTGGTGTAGAACCGCAACGCCATCCCCCCGCACCTGAGTTTAATCCCCTGTCCGCCCGCGCGCCAGGGAGCGGCCTACTTTCGAAAGCTTTCGATTTAGAAACTCCGGGCGGTTGTGATACAATGGCCGTAGATCCATATCGGGTGAGGTGAGGGAGCGACCATGAAGGACGTCATCGTCATCGGGGGCGGCCCCTGCGGGGTCGCCGCCGCCGTGTTCCTGGCCCGGGCCGGCAAGGACACGCTCATCATCGACGAAGGCAAGACGATGCTGCGCCGGGCGCACATCGAGAATTACCTGGGCATGCCACAAGGGATCCCCGGCGCCGACCTCTACGCCCTTGGGCAGGAGCAAGCACGCGCCGCCGGAGCCCAGGTCCACCGGGGACGGGTGGTGAGCATCTCCGCGCAGGACGGCGCGTTCCTAGTTCAGACCGACGGGGGGGAGTTCCAGGCCCGCCGCCTCCTCCTCGCCACCGGGTCCTCCACCGCCCTGGCGGCGTCTCTAGGCCTCGCCGTGGTGCCGGGCCGCGAGCCCCACATCAAGGAAGTCTTCCAGGTGGACGCCGACGGGCGCACGAACGTGCCGGGTGTCTATGCCGCCGGGACCGCGGCCGGCACGAGCGTCCATGCCCTCGTCGTGGCCGGGGACGGCGCGCGCGTGGCCATCAACATGTTGAGCGACATGGCCGGCGCGCGCAATGTGGACCACGTAGTCGCCAAGGCTGCCAGCGCGTGACATTGACAGGCGCTCGAAGGACGAATTAAAATGAGTTCGCCGTTTTCTGCGGCATTCTGAAGCGGTCGGGATGTGGCCCAGTTTGGCTAGGGCGCCGCGTTCGGGACGCGGAGGTCGCCAGTTCGAATCTGGCCATCCCGACCATCTTTTTCCCAGCGGCCTGTCCGAGGTCAGGAAGCCTTTCCCCCCGCGGCCTGCTCCAAGAGTTCCTGCAAGAACAACTCGCGCTCCTCGTTCGTGGCGAGCCGGATCTCCCAGCTCATGACCGCGCAAGCCGGGCAACTGGGCGGGACATCGTCCCTCAGCCGCGCGGCGAAGACTGCGGATTCCGACGCAAACCGACCACCCATTCCGATTCATTCCGACCACCTGTTCCGAGGGAAAGCGACCACCGATTCCGAGGCAAAGCGACCACCGATTCCGATTCATGCCGACCACTTTTGGATACCTGGTTGGAAT
>JBBITQ010000139.1:287-4380 GCA_037440685.1 Clostridiales bacterium | reverse complement strand
CCGGGCGCCACGCTTGGGGCGAGGGGGGTACCGGGGCGCTTTTCCACGAGGACTATGGGGGCCTCGGGCCCGCCGCGGACCGCGGCCTCACGGGGGGAGATGCGGCAGTACCAGGCCGCCGCCTCCAGGTCGCGGCACATCACGGCGAAGGGGCGCGCCGGACGCCCCTTGCGCCGCCGCAACTCGGAGACGGCCGCCTCGTTCCGGGCATCGCAGGCGAGGTGATAGCCGCCGATGCCCTTCACGGCCACGATGCCGCCAGCCCGGACCAGGCGGTGGAAGCCCGCGCGCCAGTCGCCGGGGAGGGGCGATCCCGCGCGATCGACGAGGCGCACGCGCGGCCCGCAGGCGGGACAGGCCACGGGTTCGGCGTGGAAGCGGCGGTCGGAGGGATCGCCGTATTCGCGGGCGCAATCGGGACAGAGGGCGAAGGCGGCCATCGAGGTGCGGCAGCGGTCGTAGGGGAGGCTCTCGATGATGGTGAAGCGCGGGCCGCAGTCCGTGCAGTTCGTGAAAGGATAGAGATGCCTGCGGTCCCTGGGATCGAGGGTTTCGCGGCGGCACTCGTCGCAGAGCGCCACGTCGGGGGGGGATGAGGGCGGCCGTCCCCCCGGCCTTAGCCGCCGCAGGCCGCAGGCCGCGCAGCGCCGCCGGGAGCACCTGAAAGTCGGTGTAGCCGCGCGGCGCGGCGGGCCGCCGCCTCACCTCCGCGACGCAAGCCAGCCGCGGCGGGCGCTCGCGCAGCGCGCGCACGAAGGTCTCCAGCGCCGCCGGATCGCCTTCCGCGTCGATGGCGACGCCGCGCGCCGTGTTCGCCACCCGGCCCCGCAACCCCAGCGCCCGCGCCAGGCGGAATACGAAGGGCCGGAAACCCACGCCCTGGACCGTGCCGGAGACGAGGATGCGCTCGCGCGCCAGGCCGCTGGCTACACCTGCACCGCCATTCCCGCTCCCTTCCCAGGGGCAAGCCGTGCCACCCACCGGCACCATTCCCCCAGACCCTCTCCGGTCCTGGCGGACACCTCAAAGACGGCGATGTCGGGATTCACCCCGCGCAGCGAGGCTGCCAGGTCCGCGGAGTCGAAGTCGGTGAAGCCCAAGAGGTCGATCTTGTTGATCACCACCGCGCTGGCGGTGCGGAAGAGCGCCGGGTACTTGGCCGGCTTGTCGCTCCCCTCCGCCACGCTCAGCACGGCGACGCGGCATTGCTCCCCCAGGTCGAATCCGGCGGGGCAGACCAGGTTCCCCACGTTCTCGATGAACAGGAGGTCCAGGTCGGACAGCGGCAGGTCGTCCAAAACCGCTGCCACCATGCGGGCGTCGAGGTGACAGGTCCCCGCGGTGTTGATCTGGACCACTGGAATCCCCAGGCGTCCCAGCCGGCGCGCGTCGCGGTCCGTGTAGAGATCCCCTTCGATGACGCCCACCCTGAGCTGCTCGCACAGGACGGGTATCGCCTTCTCCAGGAGCGTGGTCTTGCCCGCTCCGGGCGAACTCATCAAGTTCACGGCCACGACCCCGGCCTCTTGCAACCGGGCGCGGTTCTGCGCCGCGATCAGGTCGTTGGCCTTAAGCAGGTCCGCCGCCACTCTGACCTTCACAGTCTCGCTCACCGTCAACGCTCCCCTTCGTAGGAGGCGAGCAGGAACTCGTCTCCCTGATACATATGCGCGCCTCCGCCCCCGCAGGAGGGGCATGCGAGGCCGTGGACGGAGACGGCGAACTCCGCGCCGCAGCCCGAACACCGCGCCCGCGCCGGACGCCGCCGGATGACCAGCCGCGCCTCGGCCAGCAAAGGCCCCCGGCCAGGAGCCAGGGCGGTGAAGGCGAACTCCAGCGCCTCCGGGGCGAGGCCGGACAACTCCCCCATCACCACCTCAACGGCAGTGACCCTCCGCAGGCCGCGATCCTGCGCGCTCTGCTCGAGGAGTTCCAGGAGGCTCAACGCATATGACACCTCATGCATGGCCCAGGGGACAAAAAACCGCCCCCCTCAAGCGCAATCGCCCTCGGGAAGCGGTCTCATCATCCCATCCCCACCCCTTCCGCTCGGAGGCTGGTCGGCTGCCGTAGTTATTGCAACGCAGAGCTTCACTGGCACCTGAGAACCTGGTTTCGTCTTCAACGGAAAAAGCGGATATCCTCTGGCCCATCCGGGCTATCCTCCGCCGGGGCGGAAGCCCGCCTTGACCCTCCCCGATGGCAGGGCTATAACAGCGATGGAAGGGCGCTGGACTTTCCAAAGCTTTTGGTTTATAAATTCCCTATCATAACGGGCGGGTGGAAATGCCATCTTAGGCCAGAGGGGTGCGTGACCGTGAGCGTGGAAGCCTTCATCGGCATCGACATCGGTTCCGCCACGGTGAAGGTCGTCGGGATTGACCGGGATGGCGCCCTGGTGGGAACCCCGGTCTACCTCCGCCATGACCAGTTCCCTTCCCAGGTCGACGCGCTCAAGCACGCCTTTCGCCAGTACCTGGACTCGGCGCCGATCCGCGTCGCCGGCATCGGCACCACGGGCAGCGGGCGGGAGCTGAACAGGAAGATCGTCGGCGCCGACCTCTCCCGCACCGAGATCTTCGCGCACGCCGTGGGCGTGAGCCACTTGGTGCGCACGGGACAGGTGTGGGCGGAGGCGCCCGACGGCTCCCGCCAACCCGTGCGCAGCGTGGGCAGTGAAATCGAGATCGGCGGGCAGGATTCCAAGGTCATAATATTCGACGATCACGGCATCCCCACGTTCTTCAACATGAACACCATCTGCTCCGCCGGCACCGGCGAGTTCCTCAAACAGCTCGCCGACGAGGCCGGCATCCCGCTGGCGGACTTCGGCGCCCTCGCGCTCCGCTCCTCCAGACCGGCGGCGATCGATGCCACTTGCACCGTCTTCTCCAAGCGCGACTTCCGCCACCTGACCCAGAAGGGCGTGCCCCTGGAGGACCGCCTGATGGGGGCCTGCCGCGCCATGGTGCGGAACTACCTGATCAACGTGGTCCAGGATGCCGAGCTGCGCGCGCCCGTGTTCTTCCAGGGCGGAGTGGCCTTCAACGCCGCCGTCCGGCGCGCCTTCGAGGAACGCCTCGGCACCCGCATCATCGTCACCCCCCACAACGACGTGGTGGGCGCCCTGGGCATGGCGGTGATCGTGCGCGACACGATGCTCGGCAACCCGGGGCTGGCGACCCAGTTCAAGGCGGATTTCTTCGCAAGGCGCTACGACAGCCGGGTCCGGTATTGCCACGGCTGCCAGAACGCCTGCGACCTGGCCCAACCCTATGAGGAGCACGACGGCCAGATCGTGGTGCTCGAGACCCTCGGTGGCCGCTGCGAGGGTTCGCAGAACCCCCACAACGTCAGGGAGACGCCGCAGAGCCTCCGCAAGGCCAGCATCCCCGTCCTGCGCCAGCCGCGGCGGGGGCCGGCGTTCAACGTCGTGAATCCCACCGGCCGCGTGGTGCGCAGTTCGGCGGGCCGGTATTTCGCCGGGCTGGACGGCGGGTCCCGCGGCACCAAGTATGCCCTGATCAGGAGCCTCGGGAGCGGCCCCGACGCCGACCTGGAGATCCTCGCCGCTGGTTCCGTTGATACCGCGGGAGACGCCATCAGGGCGTGCAAGGCGGCCCTCGCCCGGTTGCGGGAAGCCATGCCGGCCGGGGCCGCCCTGGACGGCATCGGAACCACCGGGAGCGCCGGGGAGCTGTTCCGCGACCTGATCACCACCAGGGAGCGCGATACCAGCGACTGCCGGAGCACCGAGATCGTCGCCCACTACGCCTGGGCCAGCTACTGGGTCCCCAACGTCGGCACGGTGGTCGACATCGGCGGCAACGATGCCAAGATCATCGCGGTCCAAGACGGCGGCCTGGATTTCGCCATGAACGACAAGTGCGCCGCGGGCACGGGCTCCTTCCTCGAGGCGGTGGCGCGCCGCTTCCGGGTGCCCATCGAGGCTTATGCCGACGTGGCGCTCGAGTCCCGCGACCCCGCGCGCATCGCCGGCCGCTGCGCCGTGTTCGGCGAGTCGGACATCGTCCACAAGGCGCGCATCGGGTTCGCCCCCCGGGACCTGTTCCTGGGCCTGGCCTACGCCATC
>JBBITQ010000139.1:0-277 GCA_037440685.1 Clostridiales bacterium | reverse complement strand
GCCGCACCTACCTCTCCGACGTCGGCCGTGGCAAGCCGCTGCGCGTCCCCATCGTCGCCCAGGGCGGCACCTTCCTCAACCGGGCGGTGCAGCACGCCTTCCGCGACACGCTGGGGCTCTCGGAGGAGGAGTTCATCGTGGCCCCGGACACCCGCTACACCCTCTGCGCGGGCGCCCTCGGGGCCGCCCTCATGGCGCGGGGCCGGTGGGAACAGGGCTACGATAGCCATTTCAAGGGGTTTGACCGCGTGCTGTCCAGCGAACACCGGACCGTCTC
>JBBITQ010000138.1:0-4383 GCA_037440685.1 Clostridiales bacterium | reverse complement strand
TAAGTGCTGCGGCATGGGGGTCTCTCCCCCCGCCCGCAGCCCGCCGAGGGCGCGGGCGGCGAAGGTGAGCGCGTCGGCCAGGTCCTCCTCGCAGAGGATGGGGAAGTGCTCCAGGGCGCCGGCGAACGACTCCGCGCCCGCCAGCGTTTCCAGGAGATGCTCGAGGGAGATCCGCGTCCCCTCGAGGTGGATGCGCCCGCCCAGGACCTCCGGGTCCATGACCAGGCAGGGGTCGATCCGCACCACGAACGCCTCCGGCCAGCCGGCGCGGCTGGCCAGCGCCCGCCGCGCACGGCGCAGGCACTCCTCGAAGGTCGCTCCCTCGGCCACGGGGGCGCCCATGGCCCTCGCCTCCCAGGCCCCCGTGCCGCCGGCCGCCCCCGCCGCGCGGAAGACCAGCTTCAAAAACGGTCGGTCGGAACCGGTCGCGCCCGTGCCGGACACGTCATTCACCCCTTTCGATCCAGGCATCTTTGCCATTGCAAAGGTGAAACAGCCGTGCTAGCCTATATAAGGCTCGCGACGGGCCGAGGCAACGGCGGTCCACATGTTCCATCATCTTTTTTCGCTTGTTCGCGGTGGCGTGGTGTAGTGGTTAACACACCGGTCTGTCACACCGGAGATCGCGGGTTCGATCCCCGTCGCCACCGCCATTTAGCAAGGTTTGGCCTGAGCACCCGGGTGTGGAAGGTCTTTTTTATGCCCTTGATTTCGCCGCGTGGACGGCATAAAATTTTGACACCGGTGGCGCAAGCGAGCGAGAGTAGTTCAGTTGGTAGAACATCTGCTTCCCAAGCAGAGGGTCGCGGGTTCGAGTCCCGTCTCTCGCTCCATTTTTTTGTTTAGGAGAGCTGGCGTAGCTCAGCCGGCAGAGCAATCGCCTCGTAAGCGATAGGTCGCGGGTTCGAGTCCCGCCGCCAGCTCCAGTCCTTTGTCCCAGGCGGCCGGCGAGGCCGCCGTCGTCCTTCCTCCGCGCCCTGCGTGCCGGATCGGTTCCAACCCTACGAACAATTACCGCAAGGAAAGCCTCCTCCCTTACCGAAGCAAAATATATGTTCTTCGGCAGCGATGGCGTTGCGATGCGCCCCGGCGAGGTGCTGGGGCTCAGAGGCAAACGGCGGCCCGCCACCGTCCGAGCATTAAGGGGAGTGGCTTCGGTGCTCCTCCTCTCCGTCGTCGCCTTCGCGTTTTCAGATTCCCTGCGGATGACCAATCTCTACCCAGCGCTCATGGCGGCCGAGAGGGCTTGGATGCTGGGAACGCTGCCAGCGTATTATGTCAGGGCGGAGCATTTCGCCCCCGGCGGTGTCAAGGTGCTGGTGTACCATCCGCGTGGAGAGGAGGCGGCGGCGCACGCCACCGCCAGCCTCGTGGCCCGCTACCTCCCCGCCGTGGCCTCCGACCTGGGCCTATCGCGCGATCAGGTGCCCGGTCTGGTGTCCGTCGTGATCAGCCCCTCCCGGCAGGCAATGATCCGGTTCCTGGGGAAGCGCTACGGAACCAGTGCGTTGGGGGCCTACTGGCGGGGGGTCATCTGGCTCCTCTCCCCTCGGGCGTGGCTTGACACCGAGCGGCCCGGCTGGGAGGCCCATTACGAGGCGGAGGGGCCCGTCATCCACGAACTGACGCATCTCTTGCTCGACCGGGTTTCCGCCGGCCGCATCACGCCCTGGCTGGATGAAGGGCTGGCGCAGTGGGAGGAGTACAGCAGCACCGGGTTCCAGTGGGCGGAGGACGCATTGGGGCCGGGCCGGGAACCGTATTCGTTGGCCGCCCTGAGGGGCCGGTTCCACTCGCTCCCGGATGAAGCGCGGGCGTACAGGCAGGCCTTTCTGGTGATGCGTTACATGGTGGAGAGGTATGGCGAAGGCGCTCCCGCGGGGATCGTGGACGCCCTGGCCAAGGGTCGGGAGGACGCGCAGGCGATCCAGCAGGTCACGGGCAGGGATCTCGCCGTCTTGGAGCGCGAGTGGCGAGCCTGGTTTCGGGTCGCCGAGGAGGATTAATGCCGGAAGCGGGCGAATAGGCAAAGCGAAAGAGCGTTGAAAGAGGGAGAAGGTCGTCGGATTTCGCAAGGGATGGGTTGCCGGACAAGGGGTGAACACGGCGGTGACGGAGAAGATCCTGGTCGTGGAGGACGAGCGCCCGATCGCCGACATCCTCAAGTTCAATTTGGAGCGCTCCGGCTATGAAGTCGCCGTCGCATACGACGGAGAACAGGCGCTGGAGAAGGTGGCTCGCGAGGTGCCCGACCTCGTCATCCTCGACCTCATGCTCCCCAAGGTCGATGGCCTCAGCGTGTGCCGTCACCTGCGCGCGCGTTCCGACGTGCCCATCATCATGCTCACCGCCAAGTCCGAAGAGGCCGACAAGATCACCGGGCTCGAGCTCGGCGCGGACGACTACGTGACGAAGCCCTTCAGCCCCCGGGAGCTTTTGGCGCGGGTGCGGGCGCTCCTGCGCCGGTCGGGGCGGTCCGGCAACGGGGTGAGCGGGCAGGGGCCGATCACGGCGGGGGAACTGGAGATCGATCTCGCGGCCCGCGAAGTGCGCAAGCGCGGGGAAGCGGTTTCCCTCACCGTGCGGGAGTTCGAGTTGTTGAAATACCTCTGCCTGCGGCCCGGGCAGCCTTTCACCCGTGAAGCCTTGCTCGAGGACGTGTGGGGCTACGAGTACTACGGTGACATCAGGACGGTGGATGTCACGGTACGTCGCCTGCGGGAGAAGATCGAGGACGATCCCTCCAATCCCCAGTACATCCTGACTAAGCGCGGCGTCGGTTACATGTTCCGGCACCTCTGAGCGGTGGGTGGGATGTCGATGCGCGGGAAGCCGGCCGCGATCCGGCTCTTCAACAGCCTGCAGACGCGCATGGTCGTGATCCTCCTGCTCATCATCCTCCTGCCCATGGAGCTTGTAGGCACCTATCTCTCCCGTTCGTTGGAGAAATATTACGTGGAACAATACCGCGCCGACCTGCAGCAACTGGCGGAAACCGTGGTGTACGTAAGCGCACCGATCCTGGCGGGGACGGCTAGCGCCGCGGGGATCGGCCCCTCTGGCGAGGGCCGGCAGGGGGAGCTCGACCTGTGGGTTGACCGTTTCGTGAGGCCGGGTGTGCAGTTGACCATCACGGACGCATCCGGCGCGGTGGTGAGTTCGTCGGAGGATGCCCTCCTGGGCAAGAGTCTAGGGGCCGAACTGGAGGTGCGGCAGGCCCTTGAGGGCGATCCCGCCGAGAGCACGCGGTTGGAAGCGGGCGAGCGCGTCATCTACATGGCCACGCCCGTCGTGGTGGAGCGGCGCGTGGTGGGCGCCGTGCGCCTGCGGGGTTCCCTCTTCAAGGTGGACGAGATGCTCAGGGGCATGCGGGCCATCCTCTCCACCGCGACGGTGCTGGTACTTTCCGTCTCGGCGCTCCTCAGCTTCTTCTTGGCGAGCACCATCATCGGTCCGATCAAGGAGCTGACCAGGCACGCCGATGCCCTCGCCGGAGGGGACTTCCAACGCCTCATCCCGGTGCGGTCGGAGGATGAGATCGGGCGGCTGGCCAAGAGCTTCAACCACTTGACCGTACGACTCAAAGAGACCCTGGAGGAGATCTCCGCGGAAAGGCGGAAGGCCGAGGCCATCCTGAGCAACATGGCCGACGGCTTGCTGGCGCTGGACGGGGAAGGGCGGATCATCCACGTCAACCCCGCCGCGGCCCGCATGCTGGAGACCGAGGCGGGAGCCCTGGAAGGGCGTCGCCTGGCGGAGGTCCTACCGGGCATGGCGCTGGAGGATTCCGGGCCGTTCGCGCATCGGGGCCTGGTGCTGCGGGCACGCGTCGCCCCCTTGCGCGCTGGCGGCGGCCACGTGACCGGCACGGTCGTCGTCCTTCACGACGTCACCGAGCAAGAGCGGCTGGAGCGCATGCGCCGGGAGTTCGTCGCCAACGTGTCGCACGAGTTGCGCACGCCTCTCACGACCATCAAAAGTTACGTGGAAACCTTGCTGGACGGCGCGTTGGAGGACCCCGAGGTGGCCGAGCGCTTCCTGGGCGTGGTCAACCGGGAGGCGGAGCGCATGACGCGCTTGGTGAGCGACCTCCTTACCCTTTCGCACCTGGACAGCGGCAGCTTGCACCTGGACCAGCAGCCGACCTCCCTGGCGGAGTTGGTGGCGGACGTGTGCGAGAAGTTCCTCGAACGCTGTCAGCGCAAGGAGATCGTCTTGCGTGGCACATATGAGCCCGGCCTTCCCCTCGTGATGGCCGACCGCGACCGGATGGAACAGGTCTTGTCCAACCTGCTGAACAACGCTGTGGACTTCACGCCGTCCGGGGGCCGGATCGAGGTGAGGGTGGAGGCGGCCGAGCAGGGGGTGGTGGTGCGCGTGACC
>JBBITQ010000137.1:0-4397 GCA_037440685.1 Clostridiales bacterium | reverse complement strand
TACGGGCGGCCCGCTCGGCGTCGATCTCGCCGGCGGCCAGTGCGGCACGCGCGGCCTGTGCCAGTTCCACGAAGGCCCCTTCCAGCCCGGCCGCCTCGGTCTCCAGCCCGTAGCCGGCTTCCTGCCCGCCGCTCTCGTCGCGGGCGTAGACGGTGGCCCGCACCGTGCGGTAACCGTTGTGCTCCAGGCGCGGCGTCCAGCGGAACGACCCCTCGGGGTCGCCGTCGCCCAGGGCGACGGCGGCGCCGGTCTCGGGGTCCACGACCTCATACCGCACGTGAGTGGCCAGGAAGCCGGCCCGCACCCCCAGGTCCACCGGCCCTGCCACCTCCTGGCCGGGCGTCACACCGGCGAGGGTGACGTCCGGGCGCACCGCCAGCCGCACCGGGATGACGTCCCCGGCGAGGAAGCCACCCGCCCTGTCACAGACGACCGCCGCGAGCAAGCGCAGGCCTTCGTGCGCGGGATCGGGGAGCCAGGCGTACGTCCCTGTCACATCCGTTCCCCGGGCGATGACGGGACCCCGGCCGGTCTCCGGGTCGAGGAGGAGAAAGCGGACCTCGGCCGGCCCGGCCGGGAGCGAGCCGGTCACGGCAACCCGCAATTCGGCCGGCCCCGCGATCGCCGGCGACGCGGGCGAGGTGATCCGCACAGCCGGCCCCGCGGCGTCCGACCGGGCGCCAGACCCGGTGTCCACGTACACGGTGCGCGCCGCCGCATCCCACCGCACCGCCGCACCGAGGGCGGTGGCGACGAAGCGCAGGGGAATGAACGTACGGTCGTCGCGGATCTCCGGGGGAACGTCCATGAGGGCTGCCTCCATGCAGCCGCTGGCCAGGCAGGCCAGGCGCTGGCCGATGCGCACCCGCACCCAGCGGTCACCGCGGCTGGCCGTGACCGTCTTCGTCTCACCGTCCCACTCCACCCGGGCACCCAGGGTGGTGAAGACCACCCGGAACGGCACCATGGTGCGCCCGGAGACTATCACCGGCGGCGGAGACACCTCGACCCGCCGACCGTCGACGACCAGCTTCGGAGCCGGCGGCGCCGGGCGCGCCGCGGGCGCCGCGGGCACCGCGTGCGCCGGCGCTCCTCCCCACTCCCCCATTCCGAGGACCGCGATGACCAAAGCCAGGGCCGCCCGGACCGGTCGCGCCGACCGCATGAGCAAGAGCCACCCCCGGGAGAGATCCTGGTCTTTACATACGGCACCCGCCCCCTCGCATCCTGGCAGCAGCCGGAAAGCGTCAAGATGCTGTAACATGGCGGGAGCCGGCTCCCCAAAGCGGCGCGGCGACCGGGTGCCGACGCGTGGCAGGCACACGCAGGATGTCTGCGGGCTGCGAACGAAATAAACTTGCACCCGCATCGCTGCGGCGGCATTAATTTTTTGTGAGACAGGAGACCGCGTGAACAGGAGACCGCTTTCGCTAGGGGGTAGATCGCCAGGTGGGCAACCGATGGCGGGAGAGGTTTCCCGGGCGCCTGCGCGCCCTTTCCCGTGCCGCTGTCGTCAGTAGCCTCGGCTTCATACTCGTGAACGCCGCTTCCATAGTGATGGCGAACCCGGCCCGGCCGGCGGCCCCGAGCGTCCCGCTCCCGCTGGGCCGGCGCACCAACGTCATGGTCTTTGCCCCCCACCCGGACGACGAGGCCCTGGCCGCCGGCGGCCTGATCCGGGAGGCCCTGCGCCTGGGCGGCACGGCCCGTATCGTGGTGGTGACCAACGGCGACAGCTTCCGGCTCGCCGCCGAGCGCGCTCTCCAGAAGGTGCGCCTCAAGCCGCACGATTACCTGCGCTTTGGACGGCTGCGCCAGGACGAGCTCCACGCGGCGGCCGCCGCCCTGGGGCTGCCGCCGGACCACGTCATCGCGCTCGGCTTCCCCGACAAGGGGCTGGCCTGGCTCTGGTTGAATCGCGAGCACCAGGTCTTCCCCTACCGGTCCAAGGCCACCGGCGCCCGCGCGGTACCCTACGACGGCGTGTGGGAAGCCGGCGCTCCGTACACGGCCCAGGCGCTCATCCGCATCCTGGCGGAGATCATGGACCGGTACCAGCCCGACGTGATCTTGGCCCCCAGCCGCGGCGACCTGCACCCGGACCACTGGGCCACCGGCCTCTTTGTGGAGGCGGCGCTCGACCGCGCCCGCCGCGACGGCCACCCGTGGGCCCGCAGCGTCAAGGTGTACCGGTACGTCATTCACCGCGAGGAGTGGCACCGGCGGCAGGCCGTGAACGTCCTCGCCACGCGGCTGGGCATCGTGCCGGCCGGCCCGCTCACCGGCCCGTGGGTGCGGGTGGACCTCACCGACGACGACCTGCGGGCCAAGCGCCGCGCCATCGCCGCCCACAAGTCGCAGGTGGCGGTGATGCCCCGGTTCATGTACGGTTTCGCCCAGAAGAGCGAACTGTTCCAAGCGGGGCCGGAGCCGGCGGCGCTGTCAGCCACGCGCCTCTCCTCGCCAGCGGGGGGCACCGCGATGCCGAAGACCGCGTCCGGGCAGCTCCCGGGAAGGTGAGGCGCGTGCAGCCGGCCGTCCCTCTGGGCATAGAGGAGGAGGTCTTCATCGTAGAGGGGGACAGGCCCTCGCCGCACTCGCTCTATTACCTCGCCCGGCTCCTCTGGCGGAACCCGCGCTACTACTACACCCACTCGGCCTCCAACTTCGCCCGGGGGCGCGACGTGCGCCAGGGGATCATGGGCGGGGTGGAGGTCGCCACCATGCCCGCTCCCAGCCCCGACGCGGTGGTGTCGGACCTGGAGGCCCGCCGCCGGGAGCTGGCCGCCGTCTGCCCGGCGCCGATCGTGCCTACCGGCCACCTCTTCGACGTGGACCAGCCCACGAACACCTGCGGGCTGCACGTCCACGTGGGGCCGGTGCCCAACCCGCGCCGGACGTACCGGAACCTCGTCTACTTCCTCCCCCTCCTGGCGCTGATGACGGCCAACTCACCGTTCGCGGGGGGCCGGCAGCGGGGGCTCTCCTACCGCATGCTGCGCTCCTTCGCCATCGGGCCCCTGCGCTCGGACTGGACGTATCGCTTCCAGGACCTCATCCTCTCCCGGCGCCTGGGCACCATCGAGATCCGCGTCTTCGACCCGTTCCCCGACCTGGAGCGGCTGCGCTGGCTCCTGCACTGCGTGACGGCCGTCGCCGCCCTGGAGCGGGAACTGCCGGGAGACCTCGACGCCTACAACCGGCTGCGGGAGGCGGTGGCGCGCGAAGGTTATGGCGCCCGCCTGCGCCGCCTATACCGGGAGCTGTCGGCACTCGTCCCCGTGCCCGAAGACCTGTTCGCGCACCCGCCCGCCCTCCATGTCATACGCCTCCGGGCCCTCCACGGCTCCCGGGCGACCTACGCCGCCCTGGACAGCGCCTACCGCGGCGGCCCCATGGTGCCGCGCCCCCTACCCCCCCGCGCCCTCAACCCGGCCAAGGTGGCCGCCGGTCTGATAGGGTATTATCTGGTCAAGGCGCCCTACGTGGTCGCCAAGGCCGCCAGGGAGTGGTAGCGATGAAGGCTCTGTACGCACTGGCGATGGCCGCCGCCGTCCTGGCGGCGGTCCAGATCTACCTGCGCAAGGTGTGGTTCTACCGCGACCCCGTGCGCGTCACGCCCGAGGCGCCGGACCTCGTCTTCTCCCCCGCCGACGGCAAGGTCGTGTACATCCGGCCCTTCCGGAACGGCCGGGTGCACGCGGAGAAGCTGGGCGAGGCCATCCCCATCGAGGAGATCCACAAGGCGCGCGTGGACTGGGGCGACGAGGGCTGGATCATGGGGATCTACATGTCGCCGCTGGACGTGCACTTCAACTACGCGCCCGTCGCCGGCCGCGTGGAGGGGGTCGTGCACACCCCGGCCCAGGCCAACCTGCCCATGGTGGATCTCTGGGAATACGTGCGCCTGACGTACCTGCGCCGGGCAGTCGACCTCTTCGCGCGCAAGTACCATCTCAACAACGAGCGCAACACCATCTTCATCCGCGACGGGGATCTGAAGCTGGCGGTAGTGGAGATCGCCGACAAGTTCGTGAACAAGATCTCCTGCTACGTCCGCCCCGGCGACGCCCTGCGGGCGGGGCAGAAGCTCTCGTTCATCGCGCGGGGCTCCCAGGTGGACCTGATCTTCTTCGCGCCGGACGTCGAGTTCCTGGTCCGGGTGGGCGACCAGGTCTACGGCGCCCTGACGCCGGTGGCGCGCCTCCCCCGCAACGCGCCCGCAGGATCCCAAGGCGCAAACGCCGCCGGAGCGCAGGGAGCGGCCGCAGGGACGGGAGGCGGCCGATGAACTGGTGGGACGCCCTGACCCAGGCGCCGCCAGGCGTCGTCTACGCGGCGCTCTTCGTCCTCCTGGTCGTCGAGGGGACGGGGATGCCCCTCGTCCCGTACGAGCC